>JAKAXN010000143.1 GCA_021816565.1 Actinomycetes bacterium | reverse complement strand
CCCGGTGCGGGCCTCGATGCCGGCCTCGTCGTAGAGGACGTAGTCGGAGACCCCCCGCTTGTTGTACAGGACCTTGATGGAAGGGTCCTGCACCAGCTGGTAGGTGTCGCGGTCCCCGGTTACGACGATCACCTCGTCGCCCCGCTCGGCGGCCTGGGTGGCCAGGGTGGCGATCACGTCGTCGGCTTCGAAGCCGGGCCAGTCGACGAGCGGCACGTGCAGGATCTCGATCAACTGGCGGGCCAGGCCCATCTGCTGGCGCAGGATGTCGGGGGTCTCGGCCCGCCCGGCCTTGTAGGCCTCGACCTTCTCGTGGCGGAACGTGGGCTCCGGCCGGTCGAAGGTGGCCACCAGCTGATCGGGGTGGTGGTCCTTGATCAGGTTGATGAGCATCGACGTGAAGCCGTACACGGCGTTGGTCACCTGCCCGGAGGCGGTGGCCATGTCGGTGGGCAGGGCGAAGAACGCGCGGTAGAGGAGCGAGTTGCCGTCGATGAGCATCAGGCGGGCCATTGGGTCGATGGTACGCCGGTGGGGCGACGGCCGGGCCCGGCCACCGGGGGACGGTCGGGGCCGCCCGCCGGGGAATGGCCCGGCGGTAATCTCGACTCCATGCCGGAGGGTTTCCACCCGCCTCTCGAGGAGTACCTGGAGGCCATCCACGAACTGGGCGAGGAAGGGATGGTGGTCATCCAGGCCCGCCTGGCCGAGCGTCTGGGCCACTCGGCCCCGGCGGTGTCGGAGATGATCCGGCGGCTGCGCGAGGAGGGCTACCTGGACGGCCAGGGCCGGTCGCTCCAGCTGACCGAGCGGGGCCGGTCGGTGGCCGAGAGCGTGGTGCGCAAGCACCGGTTGGCCGAGCGCCTGCTCACCGACATCATCGGCCTGCCGTGGGAGAAGGCCCACGTGGAGGCCGGGCGGTGGGAGCACGTGATCTCCGACGAGGTGGAGGCCCGCCTGGTCGAGGTCCTCGGGCATCCCACCACCTGCCCGCACGGCAACCCCATCCCCGGCACCGGCGCGGCCCCCGACCCGTCGGCCACGGTGCTGGCCGAGAGCCGCCAGGGTGACCACGTCCGGCTCCAGCGGGTGACCGAGATGGTGGAGCTCGACCAGGAGTCGCTCACCTACCTGTCCATGCACGGGTTCGTGCCCGGCACCGAGGCGACGGTCGCCTCCCGGGCCCCGGACGGCACGCTGATCCTGGACCTGGGCGCCCGGACCATCGCCCTCGGCCCGACCATCGCTTCGCAGCTGTTCGTCACGGCGGCCTAGGCGGCCGGGCATGCCCGACGAGCACGGCGTCCGGATGGGCAACATGTACGGCCCCGACGCCACCTTCGTCGGGGTCCCGGCCGCCGACCTGGCGGACCCGGCCTCCTACGCCGGGGCCGGTGCCGTGATCGTCGGGGCCCCCTACGACGGGGGCACGTCGCACCGGCCCGGGGCCCGCTTCGGCCCGCAGGCCATCCGGCTGACCGATTACCTGCCCCACGACGGCAGCCGGCCCCACCTGGCGCTCGGGGTGGACCCCCTGGTGGAGCTGCCGGTGGTGGACGTGGGCGACATCTTGATGCCGGGCGGCGAGATCGAGGCGTCCATGAAGCGGCTGGAGGACGCGGTGGGCCTGGTCGCGGCCTCGGGGGCCGTGCCGGTGGTGCTGGGCGGCGACCACACCATCGCCTGGCCGGACGTGACGGCGGTGGCCCGCCACGTCGGCTGGGGCCGGGTGTCGGTCATCCACTTCGACGCCCACGCCGACACCGGCGACACCCAGTTCGGTTCCCTGGTGGGCCACGGCACGCCGATGCGCCGGCTGATCGAGTCGGGAGCGACCCGGGGCGACCGGTTCATCCAGATCGGGCTGAGGGGGTACTGGCCGGAGCCGGCGACCCTCGCCTGGATGGCCGGGCAGGGGATGCGCAGCTACGAGATGACCGAGCTGGGCCGGCGGGGCCTCGACACCTGCCTGGCCGAGGCCATGGCCCTGGCGGTCGACGGGTGCGACGCGGTGTTCCTGTCGGTGGACGTGGACGTGGTCGACCCCGGCTCGGCGCCGGGCACGGGCACCCCCGAGCCGGGCGGCCTCACCCCCCGCCAGCTGCTGGACGCGGTCCGGCGCATCGCCATGGAGGTGCCGCTCGCCGGCATGGACGTGGTGGAGGTGTCACCCCCCTACGACAGCGCCGAGGTGACCGCCTACCTGGCCAACCGGGTGGTGCTGGAGGCCCTGTCGGGCCTGGCGTGGCGCCGGCGGGCGGACGGCGCGGCCGCCGGCAGGGAGGCCGCCGGCAGGGAGGCCGCCGGCAGGGAGGCTGCCGGGGTGGTACGGCCGGACCCGGAGTGGCCGCTGCTCGACCCCCGGCGCCGTCCGCCCGCCAGCGGGTAGCGCACCCCGGCCGGCCGGGGGCTACGAGCCGGCCAGCTCCACGGCCCGGCGCTTCAGCCCCGGGTAGTCCACCTTGCCGGCCGGGCTGCGGCCGACGGACCCGATGAAATGCACCGCCCGGGGCACCTTGTAGCCGGCCAGGTCCGAGCGGACCGCCTCGACCACGTCCTCGGCCCCGACGGCAGCCTCCGGCTGCAGCTCCACCAGGGCGCACACCCGCTCGCCGAAACGCTCGTCGGGGACGCCCACGCAGACGGCGTCGGCCACCCCCGGGATCCGCTTGATGACCTCCTCCACCTCCTCGGGGTACACCTTCTCCCCGCCGGTGTTGATGACAACCGATCCCCGCCCCAGCAGGTGGATCCCCCCGTCGGCGTCCACCGTGGCGCAGTCGCCGGGGATGGTGTAGCGGGCCCCGTCGATGGTGCGGAAGGTCCGGGCCGTCTTCTCCGGGTCCTTGTAGTAGCCCACCGGGATGAACCCGGGCAGGGCGATCATCCCCACCTCGCCCGACCCGGGGGCCACATCCCGGTCGTCGGGGCCGACCACCCGGGCGCCGGCACCGAGGGAGAAGGCCGCCGTGGACGCCGACGCCCCGGCGCCGGCCAGGCTGGCTCCCATGCCCACCGCCTCGGACGACCCGAGGGAGTCGAACAGCATCACGTTGGGCATGTGCTTGAGAAGCCCGTCCTTAACCTCCTGGCTCCACATCACCCCGGAGGAGTTGATGACCACCACGCTGGACAGGTCGTAGCGGCCCGGGGAGGCGTCGAGGGCGGCCAGCAGGGGGCGGGCGAAGGCGTCGCCGACGATGGCGATGGTGTTGACGCCGTCGCGTTCCACCGTCTGCCACAGACGGTCGGCGTCGAAGCGGGCGTCGGGGATGGTGTCGATGCAACCGCCGAGCATCATGGCGATGAAGGCGCTGAACTGCCCGGTCCCGTGCATGAGCGGGCACGCCGGCAGGCACGTGACCGCCCCGACCCCTTCGGCCACCCGGCCGGCCAGCTCGTCGATGCCCGACGCCGGGGCCAGCCCGAGCAGCGGGTTGCCTCCCCCGCCGAGCACCCGGACCAGGTCGTCCTGGCGCCACATCACGCCCTTGGGCATGCCGGTGGTGCCACCGGTGTAGAGCAGCAGCAGGTCGTCCCCGGAGCGCTCCGGCCACCCCTCCCCCGCCCGGGCCCCCGCCCCGGTCGAGGTGACGACCTGCTCGTAGGGCCGCGCCCAACCGGGCTCGGGTGACCCGTCGGCCACCACGTACCAGCGCCGGACCTGCGGGAGGCGATCGCGGATCTGCTCCAGGACCGGGGCGAAGCGGGCGTGGAACACCACCGCCTCGGCGTCGGCATTGTCGAGCAGGTAGGTGAGCTCGCCGGGGCCGTAGCGGTAGTTGACGTTGACCGGCGCGGCCGCCACCTTGAACGCCGCGAAGTACGTCTCCAGGTACTCCGGGGAGTTCTGCAGATAAGCCGCCACCTTGCCCTGATGGGACAGGCCGGCCCGGTGCATGTCGGCGGCCAGGGCCCCGGCCCGGGCGTCGAATTCGGCCCAGCTGTAGCGGCGCTCACCGCAGATCTGGGCCGGCCGGTCGGGGGCGACCCGGGCGATGGCCTCCCATATGTCGGCCAGGTTCCACTGCTGCTCGGCTTGGATGCTGCTGTCGGTCATTTCCCCCCCGGGATCGGTTACTGGGTTTCGGTGGCGTCGGGCCGCAGGCCCTGCTGGATCACCCGCTCGGCGATCTCGAGCATCTTGACCCGTTCCCTCATGGCCGTCTTCTGGATCCACGAGAACGACTCGTTCTCCTTCCATCCGAGCTCGTCCATCAAGATGCCCTTGGCCCGGTCCACCGCCTTGCGGACCTCCAGGCTCTCCTCGAGGGACTTCACCTGCTCGTCGAGGGCCTTCATCTCGGAGAACCGGCCGAGGGCCATCTCGATGGCCGGCAGGAGCTCGCTCTTCTGGAACGGCTTGACCAGGTAGGCCAGGGCGCCGGCGTTGCGGGCCTGCTCGATCAGATCGCGCTGGCTGAAGGCCGTGAGGATCAAGACCGCGCACAGCCGCTCGGCGTTGATCTCCCGGGCCGCCGTGAGACCGTCCGCGCCGGGCATCTTCACGTCCAGGATGGCCAGGTCGGGGCGGTGCTGACGCACCAGCTCCACCGCCTCGTCGCCGCGGCCGGTCTCGCCGACGACCTCGTAGCCCTCCTCCTCCATGATCTCCTTCAGGTCGAGGCGGACAATGGCCTCGTCCTCGGCGATCACGACTCGTACTGGCACAGCTGCTCCTTACGGCTCGAAGGTCGTTGGGTTTCGGGGGAAAAAGGGATTCGATCGGGGAAGGCCGGGCCCCTCGCCTGCATCAGCGCCGGCTTCAGGAACCGGAACGATCCTCGCTGATCAGCCTGTCCAGCAGGTCGTCCTGGGCCACCTGCAACTCCGCCACCTCCGTCGCCACCGACCGGCGGCTGCGCTCCATGGCGTCGGCGTGGCGCTGGGCCTCGGCGTACTCCCGGTGGGCCAGCGGGGTCTCCGATACCAGCGAGCGGATCCGGGCCTCCTCGGCCGCCTCCGCCATGACCTGCAGCTGCTCCTCGATGACCGACAGTTCCTCCCGGGCGCGTTTCAGCCTCTGAGCCACGTCGAACAGTCGTCGCTCGATCAGCACCCGGGACATAGCGAACGAAGCCTATATGAGCCACCGGGGCGAACCACCTCTAATCCGTTTCTCATCTGATTGGGTCACACTGGAACCCGTGAGAGTGCTGGTGGTGGACGACGAGCCGGCGGTGCGCCAGGCCCTCGACCGGGCCCTGCGCTTCGAGGGGTACAAGACCGAGGCGGTGGACGACGGGCCGGCCGCGCTGGCCGCCCACGCCGAGCGGCCGGCCGACGCCATCATCTTGGACGTGGCCATGCCCCGCATGGACGGCCTCGAGGTGTGCCGCCGGCTCCGGGCCGCCGGTGATGCCACGCCGGTGCTCATGCTGACGGCCCGGGCCGCGGTCAACGAGCGGGTCGCCGGCCTCGACGCCGGCGCCGACGACTACCTGGTCAAGCCGTTCGCCCTGGAGGAGCTGCTGGCCCGGATCAGGGCCCTGCTGCGGCGCAGCGCCCCCTCCGACGACGAGGCCCTGCGCTTCGCCGACCTGTCCCTCGACCCGGGCACCCGCGAGGTGCGCCGGGGTGGGCGGCTGATAGAGCTGACGCGCACGGAGTTCCTCCTGTTGGAGCTGCTGCTGCGCAACGCCCGGCAGGTGCTCACCCGCGAGCTCATCTTCGACCGGGTGTGGGGCTACGACTTCGGCGCCAACTCCAACTCCCTCGAGGTCTACATCGGCTACCTCCGGCGCAAGACCGAGGCGGACGGCGAGCCGCGGCTCATACACACGGTCCGGGGCGTCGGTTACGTCCTGCGGGAGCCGAGCCAGCAGTGAAGGGCTGGTGGCGCCGGTGGCGGAGCCTCGGCTTCCGGGCCCGGCTCGGCCGCGCCATCGCCCTGGCGGTCGGTCTCACGGTGGCCCTGGCCTCACTGGCGGCGTACTTCACGGTCCGCCACCAGCTGCTCTCCCAGGTCAACTCGTCGCTCATCTCCGACGCCAACAGCAGTTCCGAGTTCCTGACCCGGGGCGGCACGCTCGACACCCCGCAGGTGGTGCGCTTCGTCCGCCTGAGCGGCGGTGGGTACTTCCAGCTGATAACCGCCCAGGGCCAGGTGCTGGATTCGAGCTTCACCCTCATCGAGGGGTCCGGGCCTCCGCCCGCACCGACCGCGGCCCAGCGGGCCGTGGTGGCCGCCGATCACGGCTACCGCCTCGACAGCGTCAGCTACCACGGGATCCCCTACCGGGTCATCACCGCCGCCACGTCGTACGCCGCGGTCAACCAGTTCACCGGCACGCAGGTCCCCGTGGCCATACAGATAGGCCGGCCCCTCACCGAGGTCAACCACACCCTCTCCACCCTCGGGATCATCCTGTGGCTGGTGGTGGCCGGCGGCATGGCGGCGGCGGTGGCCATCGGGTTCCTCCTGGGCCGCACCATGCTGCGCCCGGTGGAGAAGCTCACCGCGGCCGCCGAACACGTGGCCGCCACCCAGGATCTGAGCGCCCGCATCGATGAGGACGGCGACGACGAACTGGCCCGCCTGGCCCGCTCCTTCAACTCCATGCTGGTGGCCCTGGCGGCCTCCCGCCAGCAGCAGGCGCAGCTCATATCCGACGCCGGGCACGAGCTGCGCACCCCGCTCACCAGCCTGCGCACCAACATCGAGGTCCTCATGCGGGTCCGGGACCTCCCGGCCTCCGACCGGGCCGATCTGGTGGGCGACGTGGAGGCCCAGATGGAGGAGCTGACCAACCTCATCGGGGATCTGGTGGACCTGGCCCGCCAGGAGGAGAAGCAGCCCGAGCCCATCGAGGTGCGCCTCGACTCGATCGTCGAGCAGGCCGTCGAGCGGGCCCGCCGGCGGGCCCCGAACCTCCACTTCGACCTGCACCTGACCCCCGGTTCGGTGCGGGCCTCGCCGGCGCTCCTGGAGCGGGCCATCCTCAACGTGTTGGACAACGCCGCCAAGTGGAGCCCGCCCGGGGCCACCGTGGAGGTGTGGCTGCAGCGGGGCGGCCTCTGGGCCCTCGACATCCACGACCACGGCCCGGGGATCGCGGCGACGGATCTGCCCCACGTCTTCGACCGGTTCTACCGGGCCGAGACGGCCCGCAGCATGCCCGGGTCGGGGCTGGGACTGGCCATCGTCCATCAGGTGATAACCGACCACGGCGGCACCGTCACCGCCTCGGTGCCCCCCGAGGGCGGCACGCTGGTGCACATCGAGCTGCCCATCGTCACCGAGGTCGAGGCCGACGGCGGCGACCCGGGCGCTCCGCGCTACGACGGGGGCGGACCGACGGGAACACCGCTCGAACCTCGCCCACCCGAAGGGTTCGGCCGGGCCGACGACGTCGCCTGGTCGGGGACTCGCCCTCCCCGCTGAGCGGCCGGGAGCGGGGATCGCCGGAGCAGGAAGTGGCAACCACACGGCCACCACTTAGCACTGCTCAAATTTAGCCTGGCGAGCAAAAACCCCTTTCGTTACTGCTATTCCACCCCTCGGCGGGTCGCATCGCTAGAGTGACGCTCCGAAGAGTAGGGGGGAATCAGAAGTTGTCAACAAACGCGCCATTAGCTCGTTTGGCGCCGGGCCACCGACTCCCCAAACGGGAACCGGGCACCCTGGAGCTCGAGGAGATCACCGTCGATTTCGGCGGCCTGCGCGCCCTCGAGGACGTATCGCTGGAGGTCCGGCCCGGCCAGATCGTGGGGGTCATCGGCCCGAACGGCGCCGGGAAGACCACCCTTTTCAACGTCGCCTGCGGGTTCGTCCATCCCCAGCAGGGCCGGATCTCCTACCGGGGCCGGGAGCTGCGCCGGCTGCGGCCGCACCAGCTGGCGCCCCTCGGCATCGCCCGCACCCTGCAGGGAGTGGGGCTGTGGGACGGGATGACCCTTGTCGAGAACGTGATGACGGGTGGCCACATCTCGGCCCGGGTGGACCTGGCCTCGGCCATGCTCGGTATCCGCCGCTCATCCCGATCGGAGCGGGCCCTGCGGGAGCGGGCCATGGCCCTGCTCGACCGGCTGGGCATAGCCGAGCACGCCGAGCGCCTGCCGTCGGTGCTGTCGTACGGGATCCAGAAGAAGGCCAGCGTGGCCCGGGCCCTCATGGAGGAACCGGACCTGCTGCTGCTGGACGAACCGGCCAGCGGCCTGTCCGGCGCGGAGATGGACGAGCTCAAGGAGCTCATGCTCGAGCTGCGCAGCAGCATGGGGATCCTCCTGGTGGAGCACCACATGGACCTGGTGATGTCGGTGTGCGAGCACCTGGTCGTGCTGAACTTCGGTCGGGTCATCTCGAGCGGCGGCCCCGAGAAGGTGAAGGCCGATCCCGAGGTGACCAGGGCCTATCTGGGCGAGGAGGTCTCGACCGATGCTCACGGTTGAGGACCTGAGCGTCACCTACGGGGCGGTGACCGCGCTGGACGGGGTGAGCTTCACCGCCGAACCCGGTCGCATAACCACGGTGCTCGGCGCCAACGGGGCCGGCAAGACCACGCTGCTGCGGACGGTGAGCGGGCTGGTCCGCCCCCGGCACGGGCGGGTCACCCTCGACCGGAAGGACCTGACGCAGCTGTCGGCCGAGGACGTGGTCCGCCAGGGGGTGGTCCACGTACCCGAGGGTCGCGGGGTGATCGACGAGCTCACCGTCGAGGACAACCTGCGCCTGGGCGCCCTGTGGCGCCGGGACCGCAGCGACACCAAGAAGGCCCTCGAGGAGATCTACGCCATGTTCCCGCCTCTGGCCGAGCGCCGCCGGCGGGCCGGTTCGACCCTGTCGGGCGGCGAGCGCCAGATGCTGGCCATCGGACGGGCTCTCATGGGCCGCCCCCGGGTCCTGCTGCTCGACGAGCCCTCCCTGGGACTGGCCCCCCGGATCACGGCCCAGATCATGGCCATGCTCAGCGAGCTCACCAGCGGATCGGAGCTCACCGTCGTGCTGGTGGAGCAGAACGCCCGCAGCGCCCTGTCGGTCGCCGAGTGGGCCGTCGTCGTGCACCTGGGCCGCGTCGTCGTCCAGGACTCATCGGAGGTGATCGGCTCTGACGAGAGCCTCCGCCACCACTACCTGGGTTTCTAGGAAACCCCCGGAGGCTCATGACCCAGTTCTTCGATCTCACCCTCAACGGGATCAGCGCCGGGATGATCTACGCGGCCGTGGCCCTCGGCCTGGTGCTCATCTGGAGGGCCACCCGGATCGTCAACTTCGCCCAGGGATCCATGGCCATGTTCTCCACTTACATGGCGGTGGCTCTGCTCGACCGCAAGGTCGGTTACTGGGCGGCTTTCGTCCTGGCCCTGCTCATAGGCCTGGTCATGGGAGCGCTGGTGGAGGTGGTGCTGATCCGGCCGTTGCAGGGCAAACCGGAACTCAACCCGGTGATCGTCACCCTCGGCCTCTTGATCCTGCTGGAGGGAATGGTCGGCTCCATCTTCGGGGTCCAGAACCGGGGCTTCCCCGCGGCGTTCTCCCAGAGCGGCCTGACCGTGGGCGGGACCAGGATCTCCTTCTCCCATTTCGACGTGTTCATCCTGGTGGCGGTCATCATCTTGATGCTGTTCATACTGGCCCTGTTCCGCGGGACCAGCGTGGGGCTGCGGATGCGGGCCGCGGCGTTCGCTCCCGAGAGCGCCCGGCTGGCCGGGGTGCGGGTCAACCGGGTGCTGATCCTGGGATGGGCGCTGGCCTCGCTGGCCGGATCGCTCGCCGGGCTGCTGGTGGCGCCCACGGCGGCCTTCTCCCCGAACTACATGGATCTCATCCTGGTCTACGCCTTCACCGCCGCCGTGGTGGGTGGCCTCGACAGCCCGATCGGCGGACTGGTGGGCGGTCTGCTGACGGGCCTGGCCCTCTCCTACGTCGGTGGTTACCTGGGCTCGAGCCTGGAGCCCCTCGGGGCGGCGGCCATCCTCATCGTGGTGCTGTCCATCCGGCCGGAGGGAATCTTCAGCCGGACCGCCACGAGGAGCGTGTGATCCGGTGCCCAAGATGATGCGCCTTCCGCGCCAACCGCTGCTCCGCCATCTGCTCCTGGCCGTGGTGGCCGGCGGCGTCCTGCTGCTGATCACCTCCGGCCTGGGCAGCTTCCAGGACTTCGAGATCGGCGAGATCGCCACCTACGCCATCGTCATCGCCGGCCTGAGCGTCCTCACGGGGGTCAACGGCCAGATTTCGCTCGGCCACGGGGCTTTCATGGCGATCGGCGCCTACACCTTAGCCTACCTCCAGATGCACTCGAGCATGCCGTTCGTGGT
>JAKAXN010000142.1 GCA_021816565.1 Actinomycetes bacterium | reverse complement strand
CGGCATCCCGGAGGTGATCCTGGATCAGACCCCCGACATCCTGGCCGGGCTGGGGCGCGACCGCCGCCCCGGGCAGATCATCGTCGGTTTCGCCGCCGAGACGGTGACCGGGTCCGGGCCGACCCTGCGGGACCTGGCCCGGGCCAAGCTGTCGGCCAAGGGCGCCGACCTCATCGTGGCCAACGACGTGGCCGCACCCGGCGTCGGCTTCAGCCACGACACCAACGCCGTGCTCATCGTAGGAAGCGACGGGCTCGACCTCGAAGTACCTCTCGGCACCAAGGACGCGGTAGCCGAGGCGGTCGTCGACGCCATCGTCGGCCTACTACCCCAAGAGAATCAGGAGCAGGAACGATCATGAGCCGCTGGACCTTCACCTCGGAATCGGTGACCGAGGGCCATCCCGACAAGATGGCCGATCAGATCTCCGACGCCGTCCTCGACGCCCTACTGGCTCAGGACCCCTACTCGCGCGTGGCGTGCGAGACCCTGCTCACCACCGGCCTGGTGATGGTGGCCGGCGAGATCACCACCGAGGGCTACGTGGAGATCCCCAAGCTGGTGCGCGAGGTGGTCACCGACATCGGCTACACCAGCTCCGCCGTCGGCTTCGACGGCCACACCTGCGGGGTATCGGTGTCCATCGGGTCCCAGTCGCCCGACATCGCCCAGGGCGTGGACACCGCCATGGAGGTCCGCTCCGGCAGCAGCGGCGAGGACATCCTCAACTCCCAGGGTGCCGGCGACCAGGGGATGATGTTCGGCTACGCCTGCGACGAGACCGAGGATCTCATGCCGATGCCGATCTGGCTGGCCCACCGCCTGGCCCAGCGGCTGTCGCAGGTGCGCAAGGCCGGGGTGCTGCCCTACCTGCGCCCCGACGGCAAGACCCAGGTCACCTTCGAGTACGAGGACGGCCGCCCGGTCAAGCTGAAGACCGTGCTGGTGTCCACCCAGCACAACCCCAACATCGACCTGGAGACCCTCCTGCTCCCGGACCTGCGCGACCACGTGATCGCCCCGCTCATCCCGTCCCAGTTCGCCGGGGACGGCTACAAGATCCTGGCCAACCCGACCGGCAAGTTCGAGCTGGGCGGGCCCCACGCCGACGCCGGGCTCACCGGACGCAAGATCATCGTCGACACCTATGGCGGGTCGGCCCGCCACGGGGGCGGGGCCTTCTCCGGGAAGGACCCCTCCAAGGTGGACCGCTCCGCGGCCTACGCCGCCCGGTGGGTGGCCAAGCACGTGGTGGCATCCGGCGCCGCCGCCCGCTGCGAGATCCAGGTCGCCTACGCCATCGGCGTGGCCCGGCCGGTCTCGCTGCTGGTCGAGACCTTCGGAACCGAGCAGGTCGACCCGGCCCGGATCGTGGCCGCGGTGGACCAGGTCTTCGACCTGCGCCCGGCCGCCATCATCCGGGACCTGGACCTGCGCCGGCCCATCTACCGGCGCACCGCCGCCTACGGGCATTTCGGGCGGGGCGAGAAGGAGTTCACCTGGGAGCAGCTCAGCCGGCTGGACGCCTTCAAGTCGGCTCTGGGCGTCTGATCCGCGAGGCCCGTCCCGGCGGCACCGGCCACCGGGACGGGGACGGGGACGGGGACGGTGCCGGTGCCGGTGCCGGTGCCGGTGAGGGATCGGTGGCCCGGGTGGTCACCGACGTGTCCGGTATCGACAAGGAGTTCGACTACGTGATCCCGCCGGCCCTGGCCGGCGGGATCGACGTCGGTACCCAGGTGCGGGTCCAGCTGGGGGGACGGCGGGTCGGGGCCTGGGTGGTGGCCACCGGGCCGGCGGACCGCAGCTACCACGGACCGCCGCTGAGGCCGCTGGCCAAACGGCGCGGCCACGGCCCGGAGCCGGCCGTGGTGGAGCTGGCCGGCTGGGCCGCGTGGCGGTGGGCCGGCAAGCGGGCGTCGTTCCTGACCGCGGCGTCAGCCGATTCGGCGGTGCCGCGCCTGCCGCCGGCCCGGCGTCGCCCGCCGGCCCCGCCGGGCGCGGTCCTGCCCGACGGGCCCGGTCCCCACGTCCTTCGGGTGGGCCCGGCCTCCGATCCCACCACCCTGGTGGCCGCCGCCGCCCAGGCGGGCCCCACCCTGGTCGTGGTGGCCTCCGCGGCCCGGGCCGCGGTGCTGGCCGGGCGGCTGCGCCGGGCCGGCGCCGACGTGGCCCTTCTACCCGGGGACTGGCCGGCGGCCCGGGCCGGGGCCGGGGTGGTCATCGGCTCCCGGGCCGCCGCTTGGGGACCCTGCCCCGGCCTGGCCTCGGTGGTCGTGCTCGACGCCCACGACGAGAGTCTGCGCCAGGAGGGCGCCCCCACGTGGAGCGCGGTCACGGTGGCCGTGGAACGGGCCCGCCGGGCCGGGGCGGCGTGCTACCTGCTGAGCGCCTGCCCGTCGCTCGAGATCCTGGCCCTGGGTCACCTGCAGGCTCCCGAACCCAGCGTCGAGCGGGCCGGGTGGGCCGTCACGGAGGTGATCGACCGGCGTGGCGACGATCCCCGGCTGGGCCTCTACTCCGACCGGCTGGTGGACGTGGTCCGCTCCGGCCAGAAGGTGGCGTGCATCTTGAACCGCACCGGCCGGGTGCGGCTGCTGGCCTGCGGCTCGTGCGGGGAGGTGCTGCGCTGCGAACGCTGCCGGTCGGCGGTCGGGTCCCCGGAGCCGGGCCGGCTGGTGTGCCCCCGCTGCGGCCAGGAGAGGCCGGCGGTGTGCTCCCGGTGCGGCTCGATCGCGTTGAAGTCGCTGCGCATCGGCACCGGCCGGGCCCGCGACGATCTGGAGCGGCTGGCCGGGCGACCGGTCGGCGAGGTGAGCGGTCCGGCCGGTCCCCGGCCCGGACAGGACGTCCTGGTGGGCACCGAGGCCCTGCTGCACCGCCTGGACCCCGCGTCGGGTTTCTCCACCGTCGCCTTCGTCGACTTCGACCAGGAGCTGCTGGCCCCCCGGGTGCGGGCCCCCGAGGAGGCCCTGGCCCTGCTGGCGCTGGCGTCCCGGGTGGTGCGGGGCCGGCCCGGACGGGTGATGGTCCAGTCCCGGATCCCGGACCACCCGGTCATCAGAGCGGCGGTGACCGCCAACCCGGCGCTGGCCACCGACGACCAGGTGGAGCTCCGCCGGGCGCTGGGGTTCCCGCCGTTCGCCGCGGTGGCGCTGGTGTCGGGCGACGCCGCCGGGGAATGGGTCGGGCGCCTCCGCGGCGTCACGGTCATGGGTCCCGACGCCGGACGGTGGCTGGTGAAGGCCCCCGATCACACCGCCCTGGCCGACGCGCTGGCCGCCGTGCCCCGCCCGGAGAGGGGCACCCTGCGGGTGGCGGTGGACCCGACCCGGCTGTAGAGCACCCGCAGTGGGTAGCCTCGGTCATCCGATGAGCGACACGTCCAAGCTGACCAAACTGGGTTCACCGACCCGCTATCGCTACGACGAGCCGAGCGCCGACATCCTCGAGGTGTTCGACAACTCCCGTCCCGGCTCTCCCTGGGTGGTGGGCCTCGACTGCGCCGAGTTCACCAGCCTGTGCCCCATGACCGGTCAGCCTGACTTCGGCCGGGTGCACATCCACTACGTCCCGGCCGGGTCGTGCGTCGAGAGCAAGAGCCTGAAGCTCTACCTGGGGGCGTACCGCAACCACGGCGCCTTCCACGAGGACTGCATCAACCGCATCGCCGACGACCTGGTGACGGTCATGGCGCCGCTATACCTGCGGGTGTTCGGCGACTTCCGGGCCCGCGGCGGCATCGCCATCCGGCCGCTGGCCCTGCGCCTGGCCCCCGGGCTGGCAGCGGACGAGCTGGGCCGGTGCCGGGAGCTGGTGGCGCAGCACGATTCGGCCACCGCGGCTCTCGGCGGCCGGGACTAGGCCCCGGGAGCGCTCACCCCCAGCGCTGACGGCGCAGCTCGTACAGGGCGATCGCCGCCGCAGTGGCCACATTGAGGGAGCCGACCCGCCCCATCAGCGGCAGGAACGCCACCGCGTCGCACGCGGCCAGGGTGGCGGGGCTGAGACCGTGGTCCTCGTTGCCGACGGCCAGGCACACGTCGGGGCCGGCGGTCATCTGGTGCAGCGGCACCGCGGCGTCGGCCAGCTCGAGGCCGACCACGGTGAAGCCGTCCTCCCGGGCCGCGTCGGCGGCGTCGGCGCCCCGCTCGAACACCGACCAGGACAGGTACCTTTCGGTCCCGAGCGACACCTTGGCCGACTTGGCGGCCGTCGGCGACGCGGTGGGGCCGGCCAGGTACAGGTGCTCCACCCGGTAGGCGGCGGCGGTGCGCACTATCGACCCGACGTTGAACGGCGACTGCACCCCGTCCAGCAGCAGCGACAGCCGCCCGGCGCTGCGGCGGTTCCACTCCCGGTGCAGGCGCTTGAGGTCGGTGGGACGGAGCTGCTTCACCGGGCGCTGACCTGCAGGATCCGGTAGCCCTTGCGCGACGCCAGGCGGGTCACGTCGTAGCCGGTGGAGCGCATCCAGTCGGCCAGCGAGTCCGAGCCCAGGTTCCTCTGGACCACCAGCCACGCCGTGCCCCCGGAGGCCAGCCTGGGCAGCCACTGCCCCAGCAGCTCGTGGAGCGCGGCCTTCCCGATTCGGATGGGCGGGTTGGACCACAGCTGGGCGAACCGCAGGTCGGCCGGCACCCCCTCGGGGGTGACAGCCCGGACGTTGCCCAGGCCCAGGGCCGCGGCGTTGGCCCGGGTCAGCTCCACCGCCCGGGTGTTGACATCCACCGCCCACACCGTCGAGGCCGGGAAGCGGCTGGCCACGGTCACGGCGATCGGCCCGTACCCGCACCCCAGGTCCAGCACCGGCCCGGCCGGGTCCGGGATGCCGCGGACCGTGCGAAGGAGCTCCAGCGTGCCCAGGTCGACCCCGCCGCCGGCGAACACCCCCCGGTCGGCGGTCAGCTGTACCCGCAGGTCGGGCAGCGTCAACTCCACCTGCCGGGGCCGCGACGGACCGGGCGGCGTCGGATCGAAGTAGTGGGACATGAGCGCACCATCGGTACCATGGGAGCGTGGCTTCTTACCAGATCCGGCTTTTCGGGGACCCCGTCCTGACCAGTCCAGCCAGCGACGTGACCGATATCGACGGGAAGCTGGTCCGCCTGGCCGAGGACATGGTCGAGACCATGCACGAGGCCCACGGGCTGGGGCTGGCCGCCCCGCAGGTGGGCATCCAGAAGCGCTTGTTCGTCTGCCAGTTCGGCGAGGACGACCCGCTGACCATCGTCAACCCGACCATCAGCGAGACGCGTGGCGAGTGGGAGTACGAGGAGGGCTGCCTGTCGATCCCCGGGCTGTTCTTCCCGATCGTGCGGCCGAAGGAGATCCACCTCACCGGCTACGACCTGGAAGGCAACGAGATCTCCATCGAGGCCGACGAGATCGAGGCCCGGTGCTTCCAGCACGAGCTGGACCACCTGGACGGGCGGCTGCTGCTCAGCATGCTGGACAAGGACCAGAAGCGGGAGGCCATGAGGGAACTGCGCCGGCGGGCCGAGTCGGTCGGGAGCTGAGCTCCCTGCGCCTGGTCTTCCTGGGCTCGCCGGAACCGGCGGCGGTGGCCCTCGACGCCCTGGTGGGCGCCGGCCACGACATCCGGTTGGTCGTCACCCGACCCGACAAGCGGAGGGGCCGGGGCGGCGCCATGACCCCCACCCCGGTCAAGGCCGCGGCCCTGCGGCACGGCCTCACGGTCACCTCCGACATCGCGCCGGCCACCTCCGCCGGGGCGGAGCTGGGCGTGGTTGTGGCCTACGGGCGGATCATCAAGCCCGACGTCCTGGCGGCGCTGCCGATGGTCAACGTCCACTTCTCGCTCCTGCCCCGGTGGCGGGGCGCGGCGCCGGTGGAGCGGGCCGTGCTGGCCGGCGACGCCACTACCGGCGTCTGCCTCATGGACGTCGAGGAGGGCCTCGACACCGGGGCGGTGTACCGGCGCCGGGAGACCCCCATCGGAGCGGCGGAGACCGCCGACGAGCTCACCGACCGGCTGGCCCGGATGGGAGCCGAGCTGCTGGTGCAGGCCCTCGACGAGGGTCTCGGCGAGCCCGTCCCGCAGGCGGGCGAGGTCACCTACGCCGACAAGGTGGAGCCGGCCGACCTGCGCCTCGACTGGGACCGCCCGGCAGGCGAGCTGCACCGGGTGGTGCGCCTCGGGCGGGCCTGGACCACCTGGGCCGGGCGCCGGCTGCTGGTGATCCGGGCGGCCCCGGTGGATACCGGCGTCCCGCCCGGGGCCGCGCCCGGCACGCTGCACGGCGACGTGGCGGCCACCGGCCGGGGTGGTCTGCGCCTCGAGGTGGTCCAGCCCGAGGGCAAGCGGCCCATGCCGGTCTCCGACTGGCTGCGCGGGGCGAGGGTCGATGCGCTCGGCTCGTGACACCACGGCCCGCGGCCTGGCGCTGCGGGCCCTGATGGATATCGACGGGGGAGCCCGGGCCAACGTCGTGGTCCCGGAGCTGCTCGGAGCCAGCCGGCTCGAGCCCCGGGACCGCCACCTCGTCACCGAGCTGGTCTACGGAGCGACGCGCATGCAGCGGGCCTGCGACTGGCTGGCCGGCCGCTACACCCGCGGCCGCGTCGACGCCCAGGTGCGGGCCGCCCTCCGCCTCGGCGCCTACCAGCTGGGCTGGACCAGGATCCCGGCCCACGCCGCGGTGTCGGCCACGGTCGCCGAGGTGTCGGGACCGGGTCGCTCGGTGGTCAACGCGGTGCTGCGCCGGGTGGCGGCCGAGGTCGGTCAGGGCCTGGTGGCCTGGCCGGACCCGGCGACCGAGCTCAGCTACCCGGACTGGATAGTCGAGCGCCTCAGCGCCGATCTGGGCCGGAACCGGGCCCGCCAGGCCCTCCAGACCATGAACGAGCCGGCCACCGTCGCCGTCCGCTCCGACGGCTACATCCAGGATCCGGCCAGCCAGATGATCGCGACCCACCTGGGGCCACTGGCGGGGCCCGGACCGGTGCTCGACATGTGCGCGGCGCCCGGCGGGAAGGCCACCGGGCTGGCCGGCGGACCCGGCGGAGCGACGACCAGCCTGGTGGTGGCAGCCGACGTCTCACCGAGCCGGGCCCGGGTGGTGGCCGCCAACGCCGAGCGGACCGCCGGGGCCAACGCCGCGACCGGGGTTGCCGACGTGGCGACCGTGGTTGCCGACGGGACGGCCGCCCCGTTCCGTGACGGGGGATTCTCCCTCGTGCTGGTCGACGCCCCCTGCTCCGGGCTGGGGGTGCTGCGCCGCCGGCCCGATGCGCGCTGGCGGGTCAGTCCGGGCGACATCGACCGGCTGGCCGCGCTGCAGCGCCGGCTCCTGACCTCCGCGGCCGGGCTGGTGCGCCCGGGCGGGGTCCTGGCCTACAGCGTGTGCACGCTGACGGTCGCCGAGACGGCATCGATCGACAACTGGCTGAGCCGCACGTTCCCCGGGCTCGAGCCGCTGCCCCCGCCCGGCGGCCCCTGGGCCCCCGCCGGCCGGGGCGCGCTGCTCCTGCCGCAGGCCGCCGGCACCGACGGGATGTTCCTCCTGACCCTCCGGGCCGCCCGGTAACTTGGGCGGGTGAGACCTGACGTGCAGACCGTACGCATGGCGCCGTCCATCCTGTCGGCCGACTTCGCCGCCCTGGGCCGGGAGATCGACCGGGTCAGGCCCCAGGCCGACTGGCTCCACGTGGACGTCATGGACGGTCACTTCGTCCCGAACCTGACCATCGGGCCCCCGGTGGTGGCCTCCATCCGCAGGCACACCGATGCCTACCTGGACTGCCACCTGATGATGACCAACCCGGGGCACTACCTGAAGGCCTTCGCCGACGCCGGGGCCAACAGCTGCAGCGTCCACGTGGAGATCGGCGGTACCGCCGATCTCATCGCGGCCATGCGGGACCTGGGGCTGCACGTGGGGCTGGCGGTGAATCCCGAGACGCCCATCTCGGAGTGCGAGCCGTGGCTCGACCAGATCGACCTGCTGCTGGTGATGTCGGTCCACCCCGGCTTCGGCGGTCAGCACTTCATGCACGAGGCGGTGCCGAAGATCGCCCGGGCCGCCGAGGTCGCCCGTCGTGATGGGCTGGATCTCACCATCGAGGTGGACGGCGGCATCGACGCCGGCACCGTCGGGCTGGTGGCCGAAGCCGGGGCCCGGATGTTCGTGGCCGGCAGCGCCATATTCGGCCACCAGGACCCCCCGGCGGCGGCCGCCGCCATCCGGGCTGCGGCGGAGAAGGCGGTGCGGGCGTGAGCAGCTACCAGGCCAAGGTCGTCACGGTCTCCGACGGGGTCATCGCCGGGACCCGCGAGGACCGCTCGGGCCAGGCCCTGGAGGAGCTGCTCGCCGGCGCCGGTTTCACGGTGGTCGAGCGGTCGGTGGTGGCCGACGGGGTGGCGTCGGTGGCGGGGGAGCTGGCCCGGGTCTCAGCCAGTTTCAGCGGGCTGGTGGTCACCACCGGCGGCACCGGCTTCGCCCCGCGGGACCAGACGCCCGAGGGCACCCGGGAGGTCATCGAGCGCGACGCCCCGGGCATGGCCGAGGCCATGAGGCTGGTCAGCCCCCTGGGCCGGTTGTCGCGCGGCGTGGCCGGAATCCGCCAGCACACCATCATCCTCAACACCCCCGGTTCGCCGAAGGGCGCGGTGGAGTGCCTCCAGGCCGTGCTGGACATCCTGCCGCACGCCCTCGACCTGCTCGGGGAGCAAGAGACCCGCCACCCGTGAACCCACCGGGCCCCGACCCCCGACCGGGCGCAGCCGGAGCCGAGGCCGACGAGGTGTGGATGGCCGAGGCGATCGGCGTCGGCCAGAGCGTGCGGGCCCTCACGTCTCCCAACCCGTGGGTGGGCGCGGTGGTGGTGCCGGCGGGGGAGGATCCGGTGTCGCTCGGGGCGACCGCCCCGCCCGGCGGCCCCCACGCCGAGGCCACCGCCCTGCAGCTCGCCGGGGAATCGGCCCGGGGTGCCACCGTCTATGTCACCCTCGAGCCGTGCTCCCACCACGGCCGCACCCCGCCGTGCGCCGACGCCCTGATCGAGGCCGGGGTGCGCCGGGTGGTGGTCGCCCTGGAGGACCCCGACCCGCAGGTGTCGGGGGCCGGGCTGGCCCGGTTGCGCGACGCCGGCGTGGAGGTCGAGGTGGGCGTGGGGGCGGGCGCCGCAGCCGGATCGCTGGCGCCTTACCTCAAGCACCGCCGGCAGGGTCGGCCGTGGGTGGTGCTCAAGCTGGCGGCCACCCTCGACGGGCGCATCGCCGCCCCGGACGGGACCTCGCAGTGGATCACCGGCCCGGAGGCACGGGCCGACGTGCAGCGCCTGCGGGCCGAGAGCGACGCCATCGCGGTGGGCGCCGGCACCGTGCGCGCCGATGACCCGGCCCTGACCGTGCGCGACGCCGAGGTGGCCGGGGGCCGCCAACCCCTGCGGGTCATCCTGGGCCGGGCGCCCGAGGGGGCCCGGGCCCTACCGGCGCTCGAGCACCACGGCGACCCGGGCCCGCTTCTCGACGAGCTGGGCCGCCGGGGAGTGGTCCAGCTGCTGGTGGAGGGCGGGGCCGGCGTGGCCGGGGAGCTGCACCGCCTGAGCCTGGTCGACCAGTACGTCTTCTACTACGCTCCGGCGCTGATGGGCGGCGACGACGGCCGGCCCATGTTCGCCGGTCCCGGGGCACCCACGATGTCCGCCCTCGGGCGGGGCCGGATATCCTCGGTGCGGGCCATCGGTCCCGATGTGCGGATCGATCTTCTGGCTGGTCCGAACCCCGATGCCGTACCGTAAACGTTGAATGTTCACAGGCATCGTCGAGGAGATGGGCACCCTGAGCGCCCGGGAGGAGACCACCGCCGCGCCGGGCGGGGTCCGGCTGGTGTTCAGCGCCGCGGTGGTGACCGACGGCACAGCGATCGGTGACTCCATCAGTGTCAACGGCTGCTGCCTGACGGTGGTGGACCAGGGATCGGGTTGGTGGGCCGCGGATGCGGTGGCCGAGACCCTGTCGCGCACGAACCTCGGCGACGTCGGCATCGGCGACCCGGTCAACCTGGAACGGGCCCTGGCCGTGGGGGCCCGCCTGGGTGGGCACCTGGTGCAGGGCCACGTCGACGGGGTCGGAGAGGTGATCGGGGCGGCCCCGGACCTGCAGGTCCGAGCCCCGGAGGAGGTGCGGCGGTACCTCGTGGAGAAAGGTTCGGTCACCGTCGACGGGATCAGCCTGACGGTGGTGGCCGTCACGGCCGACGGCTTCACCGTGGCGGTCATCCCCCACACCATGGCCG
>JAKAXN010000141.1 GCA_021816565.1 Actinomycetes bacterium | reverse complement strand
AGCCGATGCCGGTCCCGCCGTTGAAGCGGTCCCGGACCTCGCCCACCACCCGCTCCACCTCGAACGGGAGGCTCCCGCCGTTGGTGTCGCACAGCACCAGGACCTCGGCCCCGGCGTCGGCTGCGGCTTCGAGCACGTCGACGCTGAAGCCGGGGTTGTCCCGGTAGCCGTCGAAGAAGTGCTCGGCGTCGAGGAACACCCGCTTGCCCTGCGACACGAGCCAGCCGACCGAGTCGGCCACCATGTCGACGGCCTCCGTGAGGCTGGTGCGCAGGGTCTCGACCACGTGCCATTCGGCGGACTTGGCGACCAGGCAGACGACGGGGGTGCGGGCGGCCATCATGTCGGCCAGGACCGGGTCCGTCTCGGCCCGCCCCCCGGCCTTGCGGGTCGATCCGAAGGCGACCAGCGTGGCGTGGTGGAGCTCCAGCTCCCCCTCGGCGGCCCGGCGGAAGAACTCGGCGTCCTTGGGGTTGGCCCCGGGCCAGCCGCCCTCGATGTACTGCACACCCAGGTGGTCCAGCTGCTGAGCCACCCGCAACTTGTCGTCGACGGTCAGCGACAGGCCCTCCTGCTGGCTGCCGTCGCGCAGCGTGGTGTCGTAGACGTCGACCGCCTCCGGCAGCTCGGGTGGTACCAGGTGGTGGTGGTCACCCGACATGCTCGACCCAGTCCTTGTAGCGGTCCACCTGGCCGCGGACCGTGGCCTGGTAGAGCTCCTGCAGGCGGCGGGTGATCGGCCCGGGCCGGCCGTCTCCGACCGACCGGTCGTCGACCGACGCGATCGGGACCACCTCGGCCGCGGTGCCGGTGAGGAAGGCCTCCTCGGCGGTGTAGAGATCGGAGCGCAGGATGTTGGCGTACTCCACCTCGTAGCCCTCGTCGCGGGCCATGGTCATGACGGTGTCCTGCGTGATGCCCTCGAGCGCGCCGGCCGACAGGGGCGGGGTGTAGATCCGGCCCCTCCGGACCACGAACAGGTTCTCGCCGGTGCACTCGCTGATGTAGCCCTGCGGGGAGAGCAGGATGGCCTCGTCGTAGCCGGCCTTGATGGCCTCGATCTTGGCCATCGAGGAGTTGATGTACATACCGGTCCCCTTGGCCGCCGGGGGCATGGCGTTGGGATCGTGGCGCTGCCAGGAGCTGATCTTCATGCGCACGCCGTTGGCGACGCCCTCGTCGCCCAGGTACGAGCCCCAGGGCCACACGGCGATGGAGACGTTGACCGGGCACGGCAGGGGGTTGAGCCCCATCTCGCCGTAGCCCAGGTAGACGAGGGGCCGGATGTAGCACTGGTCCAGCCCGTTGACCCGCACCGTGGCCTTGGTCGCCTCGACGATCTCGTCCAGGCTGAACGGGACTTCCATCATGAAGATCTTGGCCGAGTTGAACAGCCGCTTGATGTGGTCGGTGAGCCGGAAGATGCCCGGGCCCGAGGCGGTCGGGTAGGCCCGGATGCCCTCGAAGACGCCGCAGCCGTAGTGGAGGGTGTGGGTCAGAACGTGGATGCGGGCCTGGTCCCAGTCGACCAGCTCCCCGTCCATCCAGATCTTGTCGGTGGTGGTGAGCGGCATGGATCTACACCCTTTCTGCGATGGCGTCGCCGATTTGGCTGGTGGAAAGGCCGGCCTCGGGCGCGTAGCCCTGCACCGCCTTGGTGATTCGGGATGCGGCGTCGGTAACGCCCAGGAACTCCAGCATCATCGCCGCGGAGATGATGGCGGCGGTCGGGTCGGCCTTCTGCTGCCCGGCGATGTCGGGGGCCGAGCCGTGGACCGGCTCGAACATGGACGGGGCGGTGCGGTCGGGGTTGATGTTGCCCGACGCGGCCCGCCCGATCCCGCCGGAGACGGCGCCGCCCAGGTCGGTGAGGATGTCACCGAAGAGGTTGTCGGTGACGATCACGTCGTAGCGCTCGGGGTGCTCGACGAAGTAGATGCACGAGGCGTCGATGTGGTTGTAGGCGGTCTCCACGTCGGGGTACTCGAGGGCCACCTGCTCGAAGGTCCGGTTCCACAGGTCGCCGGAGAAAGTGAGCACGTTGGTCTTGTGTACCAATGTGAGGTGCCGCCGGGCCCGGGTGCGGGCCAGGTCGAAGGCGTAGCGGATGCAGCGTTCCACTCCGAAGCGGGTGTTGACCGAGCCCTGGGTGGCGATCTCCTGCGGGGTGCCCTTGCGCAGGAACCCACCCTCCCCGGCGTAGGTGCCCTCCGTGTTCTCCCGGATCACCGCGAAGTCGATCGGGACGCCGGCGCCCACGCTCCGGGCCGCCACGAAGGGCCGGAGGTTGATGTACTGGTCCAGCTCGAAGCGCATCTTGAGCAGCAGGCCCCGCTCCAGCACCCCGGGAGGGACCTCCGGGGTGCCGATGGCGCCCAGCAGGATGGCGTCGAAGCCCCGAAGCTCGTCGAGGACGCTCTCGGGCAGCACCTCCCCGGTGGCCAGGTACCGCCGCCCGCCGAGGTCGTAGTCGGTGGTGTCGAGCTCGGCACCGGCGGCCCGGGCCACCTTCAGTGCCTCCGTGATCACCTCGATACCGATTCCGTCGCCGGGCAGGACTGCGATCTTGTGGCTCGTCAATGGAATTCTTTCTCCTGGGAACAAAAAGACCGTCCCTCCCGGGACGGTCAGCGAAGCGCACCGGGGGTCACCGATGCGCTAGACGATAATTACGATCCTGCCGGCAGGGCGGGCACTCATCGTCACCAAGTTTCGCCGATACCCCGCCTTCCGTCAACCGCCATTACCCTGGAGCGACTATGTCTCCCAGCAGCCGTCTGACCAAGGACACCTTCGAACGCCTGCAGGCCGAGCTGGACGATCTCCGAACGCGGGGCCGGATCGAGATCGCCAAGGCCATCGAAGCCGCCCGGGCCCTCGGCGACCTCTCGGAGAACGGCGACTACCACGCGGCCAAGGACAGCCAGGGCAAGATGGAGGCCCGGATCCGCCAGCTCGAGGCCATGCTGAAAGAGCCCGAGATCATCGACGGGACGGCCGGAGCAGACGGGGAGGTCACCACCGGGGTCGTGGTGACGCTCAGGTACGTCGGCGACAAGGACGTGGAGCGCTACCTGATCGGCTCCATCGAGGAGCGCCGGGAGGGCGTGTCGGTGATCTCTCCCGACGCCCCCCTGGGCCGGGCCCTCATGGGCCGCCGCCAGGGCCAGACGGTCGCCTACGAGACCCCCACCGGAGCCACCCTCGAGGTCGAGATCGTCAAGGTGGGCGACTAGCGGCCGTTCCGGTCCCGTGCTGACCGATCCCGGGCGGATACCCCTCGGCCGGCGCGCCTGGGTGGGCGACGGTCGCTACGGCGCGTCCGTGACCGCCGACGGCGCCATCGACTGGTACTGCAGCGGCGGTCTCACCGCGTCCCCGGACCTGTGGCGCCTGCTGGACGGGTCCGGCGCCGCCGTGCGGGTGGGCCCGGTCCGCGACGACGGGGGCGCCCGGCACCGGCTGCCGGCGTCGCGCCTCGGGTACCGGCCCGGCACCAACGTGGCGGAGACGGTCATGGAGGGACCGGCCGGCCGGCGGGTCTCGGTGGTGGACTTCATGCCGTGGCCCGGCCCCGGTCTGGACACTCCGGGAGGGGTGGTGCGCCTGGTGCGGGCCCTGTCGGGACCGGTCGACATCGAGGTGGAGGTGCTGACCGGCCCCACCCGGTCCCGGCGGGCCGCCCAGTCGCAGGCGGGCCTGGTCGTCGGGGCCCTGCAGGTCGGGCTGGGGGCCGGCGGACCGTTCCGGGCCGCCCCGCTCGGCCGGGACGTGGAGCGGTGGCGGGCGGTCGTGCGCCTGGACGCCGGCGAGGAGTTGGTGGTGACCGTGGGGAGCCGCGACCGTCGCCTGCCGGGGACGCCGGGGGGCGCCCACCGGGCGCTGGAGGAGACCGAGGCGGCGTGGCGGAGCTGGCTGGCCGGCGTCGTCTACGCCGGACCCCACCGCCAGGCTCTGGAGCGGGCGCTGCTGTCGGTTCGGATGCTCACCGGTCCGGGCGGGGCGCCCCACGGGGCCGGCACCACCTCGCTCACCCGACGGGCGGGCAGCGAGCGGACCGCCGATGACCGCTGGGTGCGCCTGCGCGACGTGGCCTTGGCCGCCCGGGTATTCGCCGAGGTCGGCCTGGCCGAGGACGGGGAGGCAGCCGAGCGGTGGATGCGCGAGTCCCTCAGCACCGCCCACCTGCCCTGGCCGGGATGGTTCGACGCCGACGGCCAACCGGTCCCGGAGGCCGACGAGTGGCCCTTCAGCGGCTGGCGGGGAGCCGGACCGGTCCGCCACGGGCGCCGACCGGTCGGGGCCGACACCGGTCTGATCGGCGATGTGGTGGCCGCGATCGGCTCCACCAGCAGCGGGCCACGGGGCCGCCCCGACGACGCCGGGCCGCTGTCGGCGGCATGGCCGGCGTTGGCGGCCGCCACCGACCGGGCCGCCGACCACTGGCGCCAGCCGGACAGCGGCCGCTGGGAGATCGAGCGCCCGGCCCGCGTCTACGTGGCCGGGCGTCTGGCGGTGTGGTCGGCGCTCGACCGCATGACCAGGCTGGCCCGGGCGGCCAACCCCCTCGACCTGCAGGCGGTGACCTGGCAGCAGGAAGCCCGCGAGGTCTCCGGCTGGCTGGAGACCTCGGCCGTGGCGGCCGACGGGGGCCTACGCCTGGACGGCTCGACCCCCGGATCCGACGAGCCCGACGCCGCGCTGCTCAGCGTGGCGTGGCAGGGGCCGTGGCCGGCCGACCACCCGGTGGCGACGGCCACGGTGGACCGGGTGCTCGAGAGGCTGAGCTCCGACCTGCTGCTCCACCGCTACTCGGACCGGGTGGCCGACGAGCGGCCCGGAGCGGACAACCCCGATCTCGAGGCCACCCTGATGGCCGTACGGGCGCTCAGCCGCATGCACCGCTGGGAGGAGGCCCACGAGCGGCTGGAGGCGGTGGTGAAGCTGGCCGGCGCCGGGTCCGGGATCCTCACCGAGACCGCCGACGCGGTGTCGGGCGAGTTGTTCGGCAACCTGGCCGCCACCGGCACCGCCCTGGCCCTGGTGGCTGCGGCCGCATCGCTGGAAAACGGTCCGCCCTGACAACCCGGGGTCGCTAGCGTGCGGCCGTGACATCCGGCAGAGACACCGCCATCCTGGTGGAGGGGATCGAGAAGTCCTTCGGTCCGGTCCGGGCCCTGCGCGGCGTCGACCTGGCCGTACCCCGCGGCTCCATCCTCGGGGTCCTGGGGCCCAACGGGGCCGGCAAGACCACCGCCGTGCGCATCCTCACCACCCTGCTCGAACCCGACGCCGGGCGGGCGGTGATCGAAGGGCGTGACGTGGTGGGAGACGCCGCCGGCGTCCGGCGCATCATCGGCCTGGCCGGCCAGTCGGCCGCCATCCAGGAGGAGCTCACCGGCCGGGAGAACCTGGAGTTCGTGGGCCGCCTCTACCACCTCCCCCGACCGCGCTGCCGCCAGCGGGCGGCCGAGCTGCTCGAGCGGTTCGCCCTCACCGACGCCGGAGACCGCCCGGCGCGCACCTACTCGGGCGGCATGCAGCGGCGGCTGGACCTGGCCGCCAGCCTGGTGGCCGAACCGGCGGTGCTGTTCCTCGACGAGCCGACCACCGGGCTGGACCCGCGCAGCCGGATCGGCATGTGGTCGGTGATACGGGAGCTGGTGGACAGTGGCACCACTCTCCTGCTCACCACCCAGTACCTGGACGAGGCCGACGAGCTGGCCGACCAGATCGTGGTGATCGACCAGGGGCAGGTCATCGCGTCGGGCACATCGGACCAGCTGAAGGACCGGGTGGGAGGCGACGTCATCGAGTTCACCGTCCCGGACCCGGATCGGCGGGCCGAAGCCGCCCGCGTCGTCGCCGGCCTGTCGGAGAGCGACGCCCCCACCGACTCCGGGACCGGCCGGATCGCGCTGCGCATCGGGCGGCGGGGCTCCGAGGCGCTGGTCGAGGCGGTCCGACTGCTCGACGGGGCCGGCATCGAGATCCACGGCCTGGCCATGCACCGCCCGTCCCTGGACGACGTGTTCCTGGCGCTCACCGGCCACGCCGCATCGGACGGGGAGACCGCCCAGCCCCGCCGCCGCCGGCGGGGTGGCGTCGCCAAGGACGCTCCAGTGGAGGAGGACAGATGAGCACCGCCACCGTCGCCGCCCCGGCCATCACGCCGCCCGTCGCCGACACCCCCGCCTCCCGGCTGCGCTGGGCGGCGGTCGACTCGCTCACCATCATGCAGCGCAACCTGCTGCTGTGGCGGCGCAACCCCGCCTACATCATGTTCACCGTCGTGCAGCCGATGATGTTCATGCTGCTGTTCCGCTACGTCTTCGGCGGGGCCATCACCGTGCACGTGCCCGGCGGCTACGTCAACTACCTCCTGCCGGGCATCATCGGCCAGACCTGCGCATTCACCAGTTTCGGGACGGCCATCGCCCTGGCCCAGGAGCTGCAGAAGGGGTCCATAGACCGGCTGCGCTCCATGCCCATGGCCCGTTCCGCGGTGCTGGTCGGCCGGCTCGGGGCCGACCTGGTCCGCCTGGCGGTCACCATCGGGGTGCTCATCGCCACCGGCTACGCCGTCGGTTTCCGCTTCGAGAACGGCGCCGTACCGGCGGTGCTCATGGTGCTGCTCGCCCTGGCCGTGGGCCTGGCGGTGGCCTGCGTGTCGGCCTTCACCGGCCTGGCCATCCGGGACGAGGAGTCGGTGCAGGCGTTCGGGTTCATCTGGGTGTTCCCGCTGACCTTCGTCAGCTCCGCCTTCGTGCCCATCGCCGGCATGCCGGGATGGCTCCAGGCCTTCGCCAAGAACCAGCCGTTCACCATCTTCATCGACGAGATGCGCTCACTGGCGGTGGGTGGTCCGCTGGCCCTGCACGCCTGGCAGAGCGCCGCCTGGGTGGCCGGGATCCTGGCGTTGTTCGGATGGCTGGCGGCGCGCGCCTACCGTCGGGTGTGACATGACCTCCTCCTCCGCCGCAGGCTCCCCCGCCGGCACTCCTGCAGGACAGCCGTCCCCCACCGGGGACGCCCGGGCTGTGGACCCGGCCTTCACGGGCCTGCCCCTCGACCGCCTGGCCGACGCCGCCCTCGACGCCGCCCGCTCCGGGGGCGCCGGGCACGCCGAGATGCGCGTCGAGCGGACCAGGACGGCCACCGCGACCGCACGCGACGGGCAGCTCGAAGGGGCGGGTGACGACTCGAGCGCCGGCCTGTCGGTCCGGGTGCTC
Organism: Actinomycetes bacterium; assembly: GCA_021816565.1. The sequence goes on along the minus strand of JAKAXN010000141.1, from coordinate 3,051 downwards.
CTGGACGGCACGTGGGGCTTCGCCGCCACCACCGACCTGTCGGCCGAGGCCGCGTCCCGGGCCGCCCGCGAAGCGCTCGAGGTGGCCCGGGTGTCGGCGGCCATCAACACCGAGAGGGTGGAGCTGGCTCCCGAGCCGGTGCACGTCGCCACCTGGGTCAGCCCCTACTCCGACAACCCCTTCGACGTGGAGCCCGCCGAGCGGGCCGCCGTCCTCATCGGCTGGACCGAGCGGCTGATCTCCGACCGCCGGGTGAGCCACGCCGACGCCAGCGTGATGGCGGTACAGGAGAACAAGTTCTACGCCGATCTGTCCGGTACGCGCACCACCCAGCAGCGGGTGCGCGTCCATCCCGAGGCCACGGCGGTGGCCGTCGACGCCGGGACCGGAGCCTTCGACTCGATGCGCACCATCGCCCCGCCGGTCGGTCGGGGGTGGGAGTACCTGACCGGCACCGGCTGGGACTGGGACGCCGAGCTGTCGCAGCTGCCGGAGCTCCTGGCCGAGAAGATGGCCGCCCCCACCCTCGACAGCGGCGAGTTCGACGTGGTCATCGACCCGTCCAACCTGTGGCTCACCATCCACGAGTCCATCGGGCACGCCACCGAATTGGACCGGGCGCTCGGCTACGAGGCGGCCTACGCCGGCACCTCCTTCGCCACCTTCGACCAGCTGGGCCGGCTCCGCTACGGCTCGCCGGTCATGCACGTGACCGGCGACCGGACGGTGGAGCACGGGCTGGCCACCATCGGCTTCGACGACGAGGGCGTCGAGACCCAGTCGTGGGACCTGATCCGGGACGGGACCCTGGTCGGCTACCAGCTCAACCGGGCCATGGCCGCCCGCCAGGAGCTGGGCCGGTCCAACGGTTGCGCCTTCGCCGACTCCGCCATGCGGGTGCCGCTCCAGCGGATGGCCAACGTGTCGCTGCAGCCGGCCGTCGGCGGTCCCTCCACCGAGGAGCTGATAGGCGGGGTGGACGACGGCGTCTACATCGTCGGCGACCGGAGCTGGTCGATCGACATGCAGAGGTACAACTTCCAGTTCACCGGTCAGCGCTTCTACCGGATCCGGGCCGGCCGCCTGGTCGGGCAGCTCAGGGATCTGGCCTACCAGGGGACGACCACCCGCTTCTGGGGGTCCATGGAGGCCGTCGGCGGTGAGCAGACCTACGTGCTCGGTGGGGCCTTCAACTGTGGCAAGGGCCAGCCCGGCCAGACCGCGGCGGTGAGCCACGGCTGCCCGTCGGCGCTGTTCCGGCGGGTGCGGATACTCAACACCAACAGTGAGGCGGGACGCTAGATGTCGTCATCACCCGGTCCGTCCCCGGCGTCTTCGCCCTCCCCCCGGTCCTCGCCGCAGGAGCTCGTGGAGCGGGCCCTGTCACTGTCGCGAGCCGACGGCTGCGTGGTCCTGGTGGAGGACGGCTCCGAGGCCAACCTGCGCTGGGCCAACAACACCCTCACCACCAACGGCACCGGCCGGTCCCGGTCGGTCACCGTCATCTCCGTGGTCGGGGCCTCGGTCGCCACGGTGACCCGGCAGGGCGTCGAAGCCGACGGGCTGGCCGGGATGGTGGCCGAATCCGAGGCCACGGCCCGCCAGTCGGCCCCGGCGGAGGACGCAGCTCCTCTGGTGGGGGCCGGGTCGTCGAGCGGCGACTGGTCGGCTCCGCCGGCCGACACCTCGATCGGGGTGTTCTCGTCGTTCGCCCCGGCGCTCGGCGAGAGCTTCCGGCGGGCGGCCGGCTCCGACCAGCTGCTCTACGGCTTCGCCCACCACCAGATGGCGAGCGTCTTCGTCGGCACGTCGGAAGGCCTGCGCTCCCGCTTCGACCAGCCCACCGGGCACGCCGAGATCAACGCCAAGTCGGCTGACCTGTCGCGCTCCTGCTGGGTCGGGGTCCCGACCACCGACTTCGCCGACGTAGACGTCCCCGCCCTCCACGGCGAGCTGGACCGCCGCCTGGGCTGGGCCGGCCGCCGGGTGGACCTACCGGCCGGCCGCTACGACACCGTCCTGCCCCCGAGCGCCGTCGCCGACCTGATGATCTACCTCTACTGGTCGGCCGGGGCCAAGGACGCCCACGAGGGCCGGACGGTGTTCAGCCGGCCCGGCGGGGGCACCCGGATCGGGGACCGCCTGTCGGACCATCCCGTGACCCTTCGCAGCGAACCCGCGGCCGCGGGCCTCGAGTGCACCCCGTTTCTCACCGCCGGGCAGTCGGCGTCGACGCGCTCGGTGTTCGACAACGGCTCGGCCCTCGAGCCCACCTCATGGATCTCCAACGGGGTCCTGGGCGCCCTGGTCCAGACCCGGCACAGCGCCGCGCTGACCGGCCTGCCCTGCACGCCCTACATCGACAATCTGATCCTCGAGTCCGCCGACGGGCCCACCCACGGCGACACCGACCGGATGGTGGCCGGTGTGGAACGGGGGCTGCTCCTCACCTGCCTGTGGTACATCCGGGAGGTCGACCCCCAGACCATGCTGCTCACCGGCCTGACCCGCGACGGCGTGTACCTGGTCGAGGACGGTGAGGTCACCGCTGCTGTCAACAACTACCGCTTCAACGAGAGCCCCGTCGACGTACTGACCCGGGCTGCGGTGGTCGGCACCTCCCACCGCACCCTCCCGCGGGAGTGGTGCGACTACTTCACCCGCACGGCCATGCCGGCCGTGCGGGTGCCGGACTTCAACATGTCGTCGGTGAGCCAGGCTTCGTAGGGACGGCCCCGACGGCCGTCCCCACGACGGCTACCAGTTGGCGACCAGCTCGACCAGGCTGCGGACCCCCCAGCCGGTCCCGCCCTTGGCGACCCAGCCGTCCTCGGACTCCGACCAGGCCGGAGCGGCGATGTCCAGGTGGGCCCAGGCCCCGTCCCCGGCGAACTCCTGCAGGAACAGGCCGGCCATGATGGAAGAGGCGGCGGGGCCTCCGGCCACGTTCTTCAGGTCGGCCACGTCGGAGTCGAGCTGCTTGCGGTACTGGGCGTAGAGGGGCAGCTCCCAGTACGGCTCCCCGGTCGCCGTGCCGGCGTCGATCACCCG
>JAKAXN010000140.1 GCA_021816565.1 Actinomycetes bacterium | reverse complement strand
GCCAAGGCCCCCGACAGCCGCCACTTCTTCGGGCTGGCCATGGCCGGCCCCACCGTGGTCACCAACGGCAGCGAGGCGGTCAAGGACCGGCTCCTGCGGCCCATGTTCACGGGCGAGGACGCCTGGTGCCAGCTCTTCAGCGAGCCCGGTGCCGGTTCGGACCTGGCCAGCCTGGCCTGCCGGGCGGTGCGCGACGGTGACGAATGGGTGATCAGCGGACAGAAGGTGTGGAACACCATGGCCCACCTGGCGGACCGGGGGATGCTGGTGACGCGCACCGATCCTGACGTCCCGAAGCACAAGGGGCTCACCTACTTCGCCCTGGACATGCACGCTCCCGGGGTGGAGGTCCGGCCGCTCATGCAGATCACCGGGGAGGCCGAGTTCAACGAGGTGTACCTGACCGAGGTGCGCGTCCCCGATGCCGACCGCATCGGCGACGTCGGAGAGGGCTGGCGGGTGGCCATGACCACCCTGATGAACGAGCGGACGTCCATCGGCGGTGGGGGCGGCGCCCCCGAGCGGGGTAGCGGGGCCATCGCCGAGGCCGTCCGCATCTGGCGCGAGGAGGCCGCCGACCGCAGCCCGGCCCAGCTCGAGCGGCTCATGCAGCTGTGGTGCGAGGCGGAGGCCCTGCGGCTCACCAACCTGCGGGCCGGCCAGAACCGCCGGGCCGGTAACCCCGGGCCGGAGGGTTCCATCGCCAAGCTGATGTTCGCAGAGGTCAACCAGCGCATCTACGAGCTGTGCGTCGACCTGCTCGGCCCGGCGGCCATGGTCGGCTACTCCTACGAGATGCGCCGGGCCGAGGCCCTGGGTCTGACCGGGCCGAGCGGGTCGTCGCGCAAGATGTTCCTCCGCAGCCGGGCCAACTCCATCGAGGGCGGTACCTCGGAGATCCAGCGCAACATCCTGGGCGAGAGGGTGCTGGGCCTTCCCGGCGACGTCCGGGTGGACAAGGACCTGCCGTGGTCCAAGGTCCCCCGCTGAGCGGCCACCGGCGCTAGTCGTCGTAGCGGCGCAGCTCGACGGTGTTGCCGTCGGGGTCTCTGGTGTAGACCGAGGTGCCCATCCCCCGGGCACCGAAGACCCTCGACGGGCCGTGCTCCACCGGGACGGCCCCGGCCGCGACCATGTCCTCCCAGTCCCGGGCGGCCAGAACCAGGCAGAAGTGGTTGAGGTTCTCGCCGCTGCGCTCCGAGTCGAACAGGTCGATGATGGTCGTGGCGTCGATCCGCACCGACGGGAAGGGCGCCTCGCCCCGCCGCCACTCCTCCACGCGCTCGCCGGCCAGGCCCAGCGTCTGGCTGTAGTAGGCGAGCGAGCGCTCGACGTCGGCGCAGTTCAACACGATGTGGTCCAGACCGGTGACCCTCATGGCCTCAGGCTACGGGGCGACCGGCCGGTGTTTTTTCCGTAGTCTGGGCCGGTGCCGCCCCTGACCCTGATGGCCGTCCACGCCCATCCCGACGACGAGTCCATCGGGACCGGAGGGATCCTGGCCCGCTACTCCGCCGAGGGGGTCAAGACCGTGCTGGTCACCTGCACCGACGGCGGGTGCGGCGATGGCGAGGGCGGGGTCAAGCCCGGGGAACCCGGGCATGACCGGGCCGCCGTGGTGGCGGCCCGCCGGCGGGAGCTGGAGAGCAGCTGCCGGGCGCTCGGGGTCTCGCATCTCGAGACCCTCGGCTACGCCGACAGCGGGATGATGGGCTGGGCGGAGAATGACGCGCCCGGCTCGTTCTGGACCACACCGGTCGAGGAGGCCTCCGCCCGGCTGGCCGGGCTCATCACCCGCTACCAGCCCCAGGTGCTGGTCACCTACGACGAGAACGGCTTCTACGGCCACCCCGACCACATCCAGGCCCACCGCGTCACCGTCGCAGCCATGGAGTCCACCGCCACCGCGGCGAAGCTGTACTACACCGCCGTTCCCCGCAGCGCCATCGCCGGCTTCGCCGCCCGCATGCGGGAGATGGGCCTGAGCTTCGGGGACGGGGACGGGGACGGCGGCCCCGACATCGAGTGGGGGACGCCCGACGACCTGGTCACCACCCACATCGATGTCAGCGCCTACACCGGTCGGAAGTACGACTCGATCGCCTGTCACGCCAGCCAGGCCGAGAACATCTTCTTCCTGAAGATGGGCCGCGACGCCTTCGCGGAGATGATGGGGGTCGAGACCTTCGTCCGGGTCCGGGACCGCACGGGGTCCCCGCTACCCGAGTCGGACCTGTTCGCCGGGCTGCGCTAGCGGCCGTGGGGGAGGAGGCCGGGTGGGGCTGACACCGGAGCAGGCCCGGGAGCTCATCGCCGGGGTGGTCGCCCCGGCGGTCCATCCCGAGAGGGTCCCGCTGACCGTCACGGCCCGGCACCTCCCGGGCGAGCCGGTCCCGGTCGCCGAGGCGGTGGCCGGCCCGTTCGATCCCTTCGAGCTCGGCAGCCGGTGGGGCGGTATGTGGGCCACCACCTGGTTCCGCTTCCGCGGTGAGGTGCCCGGCGGCTGGTCCGGGCGGGAGGTGTCAGCCCTCGTGCACCTGGGCGGGGCCCGCACCGTGGGCTTCAGCGCCGAGGGGCTGGTCTTCGACCGGCAGTTGCGGCCCCTGCAGGGCCTGCACCACGAGCACCGCGAGATCCGGATCAGCGGGGCTGCCCGGGCCGGCGAACCGGTCGACTTCTACGTCGAGGCGGCGGCCAACCCCATACCGCGCTGGCACGCCGGGGACTGGCCCCGGCTCGAACCGGACTACGGGGGGACCCCGCTCTACGCCCTCGAACAGGCGGAGCTGGCGGTGCGGGAGCCGGAGGTGGAAGCGCTGTGGCTGGACCTCGATCTGGCAGTGCAGCTGGCGGAATGGGTCCCGGACCGGTCCGGCGAAGCGCTCGGCGCCCTGGAGGAGGCCGTGGCCCGGATCGCCGACGGCGGCCCCGGAGCGGCGGGCCGGGCCCGGGAGGTGCTGTCAGAGGTGCTGTCGCGTCCCGGCCGGCCGCCGGGGCCGGGAGCCGGTCGCCACACGATGGTGGCGGTGGGCCACGCCCACATCGACTCGGCCTGGCTGTGGCCGGTACGGGAGACCCGGCGAAAGTGCGCCCGTACCTTCGCCAACCAGCTGCGCGTCCTGGAGCGCTACCCGGAACACCACTTCGTCTGCAGCCAGGCAGTGCAGTACCAGTGGCTGAAGGAGGGCTACCCGGACCTGTTCGAGCAGGTGCGGGCCCAGGTTGCGGCCGGCCGGTGGGAGCCGGTGGGGGGCATGTGGGTGGAGGCGGACAGCAACCTGCCGTGCGGGGAGTCCCTGGTCCGCCAGTTCGTCCACGGCAAGCGCTTCTTCCTCGAGGAGTTCGGCGTGGAGAGCTCCGAGATGTGGATACCGGACGTGTTCGGCTACTCGGCGGCGCTGCCGCAGATCGCCGTCGCCGCCGGGGTCGACGCTCTCGTGACCCAGAAGATGAGCTGGAGCGACACCAACCGTTTCCCCCACTCGACCTTCACCTGGGAGGGCCACGACGGCAGCCGGGTGCTGGCCCACTTCCCGCCTGCCGACACCTACAACGGCAGCATGGCCGTGGCCGAGATGCTGACCGACGATCGCAACTTCCGCGACAAGGACCGCTCCTCCCTCACCCTCTACCCCTACGGTTACGGCGACGGCGGAGGCGGGCCCACCGGGCGCATGGTGGAGATGGCCCGCCGGCTGGCCGACGTCGACGGCCTGCCCCGGCTGGAGATCGGCTCGGCCCGGGGCTTTCTCGAGCGGGTCCGGGCCGAGGACGCCCCCAGGTCCACCTGGGTGGGTGAGCTGTACCTGGAGGCGCACCGGGCCACCAGCACCACCCACGCCGACGTCAAGCTGGGCAACCGGAGGGGGGAAGAGGCCCTCCGGGCGGCCGAGATGTGGTCGGTGGCCGCCGGGCTGGACTCCGCCGCCGGGCTGGACCCCCTGTGGAAGTCCCTTCTGCTCAACCAGTTCCACGACATCATCCCCGGTTCGAGCATCGCGTGGGTCTACCGGGACGCGGCCGCCGACCATGACGCCATCCGGGCCGGAGCCGCCGGGGTGTCGGGGCGGGCCCAGGACCGCATCGCCGGGACCGGGAGAAGCGGCGGAATGGTGGCTTTCAACCCCAGCAGCTACGACCGCACCGAGCTGGTCGAGCTCCCCGACGGGCGGCTGGAGTTCCTTTCCGTGCCGGGATGCGGTTGGGCCCCGACGGTGCCGGTGGAGACCGGGGCGAAGTCCGTCGTCGCCGGCGAGCGGTTCCTGGACAACGGCATCCTGCGGGTCTCCTTCGACGACGACGGGCTGCTGAGCTCGGTGTGGGACCACGCTGCCGGCCGGGAGGTGCTGGCCGCGGGGGAGAGGGGCAACCTGTTCCAGCTCCACGAGGACCACCCGAAGGCCTTCGACGCCTGGGACGTGGACCGCGAGTACCTGGACCGCTACGTCGACCTGATCGGGCTGGAGTCCATGGAGCTGGTCGAGACCCACCGGTGGCGGGCCGCCATGCGCATCGTCCGCCGCTTCGGCCGGTCGGCGATCAGCCAGGTCGTCCGGCTGGGCGCGGGGTCCCGCCGGGTGGAGTTCCACACGGAGGTCGACTGGCAGGAGCGTCACCGGTTCCTCAAGGTGGCGTTCCCGGTGCAGGTGCGCTCGGCCCGGGCCACGTACGAGATCCAGCACGGCCACATCGAGCGGCCCACGGTGGAGAACACCAGCTGGGACGTGGCCCGCTTCGAGGTCTGGGCCCACCGCTGGGCCCACCTCGGGGAGCCCGGATACGGGGTGGCCCTCCTCAACGACTGCAAGTACGGCTACGACGTCCGGGGCCACACCATGAGGCTGTCGCTGCTGCGCGGTCCCGGCTATCCCGACCCCGACGCCGACCGGGGCCGCCACCGTTTCGCCTACGCCCTCCTGCCCCATCCGGGAGACCTGCGCACCGACGGCCGGGTGGTCGAGGAGGCCGAGGCCTTCAACCTGCCGCTGGCCGTCCGGCCCGGATCGGTAGCCGATCCCGGACGGGTGGTGGCCCTGGACCGCCCCGGGGTCAGCGTCGAGGCCGTGAAGTGGGCCGACGACGGCGACGGCGTGGTGGTCAGGATGTGCGAGGTGCACGGGTCCCGGGGGGCGGTGACGCTCACCGCCGGCTTCGACTTCTCGTCGGTCTGCGCTACCGACCTGCTGGAGCGGCCCCTGACCTCCCCCCCGCCCATCGAGCACCGCGGCCGCAGGGTCACCGTCCATCTGCGGCCGTTCCAGCTCGTGACCCTGCGCCTGTCAGGCGGTCCCCGGCCCGTCGTCTGACCACAGACCAGCCCACGCCCGGGCCGCCGCTGCGAGAGGGTCGGGGCCGGCGACGGGCTCGGCGTCCAGCCTCATGGCCTCGTCCGGGTAGCAGGCCCAGCCCGGGTCTCCGCTGCGGGCGAACGCCCCCCACGCCTGCATGTGCGCCCGGGCCACCCGGCCGGCCCCCCGGTCGTCGGGGCCGGCCGCCCCGAGGAACTCCAGCCAGCCGGCGCGGTCCAGGGTCCCGAAGGTGAAGGGCAGGTCGATGGCGTGGAAGGCCCCCCGCCGCCACGGCCCGCCCTCGGCCCCCCAGTCGAACTGGGCCACGTACGTCCGCCGCCCCGAGCCGGCGGCCGCTACGGCCGCAGCGTGGCGGAGGGCCACCCGGCGGGCCGGCAGCCGCATGACGCAGTCCGTCCGGATCGCCGCCCAGATATCGGCGCCGGTGCCGGCCGGGGCGTAGAAGTCCAGCAGCCGGGCCGTCTCGGACTCCCCGGGTTCGGCGCCGGTCCGGGCCGTGATCAGCCGCCTCAGCCACCTGGCCAGCAGCGGCCGGCCGCCCTCGTCGGCCCGGGTGTCGGGATAGAGGCGCATCTCCTCCGCCGTCCACGACACCAGGAGGTCCACCTCGGGGGCGGCGAGGACCACGCCGGGCTTGCCGGGCAGGAAGCTCCCGTCGACGACCGGGTGAAGGGGCATGGATCCGACCGACGCCATCAGGCCGGGGAGGGCGGCCTCCTGGGCGGCCAGCACGGCCTCCGCCGGCAGGTCCCACAGCCGGCCGGGACGGTCGACGCCGGCCGCCTCCATGACCGCCCGGGCGACGGCCCCGGCCTGGTCGGCCACCAGCGTGTGGTCCACCCCGGGGCTCTGGAGGACGGCCCGGCTCAGCAGCCCGGCGGCGTCGGGGCAGGCGAGCAGGTGCAGCAGGGACCCGGCGCCGGCCGACTCACCGAACCCGGTGACGTTGGCCGGGTCCCCTCCGAAGGCGGCGATGTTGTCACGGACCCAGCGCAGGGCGGCCAGCTGGTCGCGCAGCCCGCAGTTGCTGTCGCCGCCCTCCACCAGGAGGAAGCCCAAGGCGCCCATGCGGTAGTTGAAAGACACCACCACCACGTCCTGCTCGAGAGCCAGGCGGGCCCCGTCGTAGGTCCCGATGGCGCTCCCCCCGGTCAGGTAGGCGCCACCGAACACCCAGACCATGACCGGCCGGCGCCCGCTCCGCCCGGGTGTCCACACGTTGACCGTCAGGCAGTCCTCCGACACTTCTGCAACCCGGTTGCCGGGCAGGCCTCCGGCGTAGATACTGGAAACCGATTGCATCGGAGCCGGCCCGAACCGGGAAGCGTCGAGGACGCCGCCCCAGGCCTCGGCCGGGACGGGCGCGCGGAACCGCAAGGGGCCGGTGGGGGCGGCGGCGTAGGGGATGCCCCGGAATACCTCCACGCCGGGCGGTTCCCGGCGACCCCTCAGCCTGCCTGCGGAGATCTCGACCAGCGGCTCCATCTAGAAGCGGATTCTATTACAATCCCGGGCATGGGAACGGGGAACCAGATCGTCGACCGGGCCGACGGCCACTACACCATCATCACCGCCGACAGCCACGCCGGGGGCAGCCACGCCGCCTACCGCGAGTATCTGGACGGGCGCTACATCGAGGAGTTCGACGAGTGGCGGGGCCGGTACCGCAACCCGTTCAAGGATCTGGGTGACCAGCGCCGGTTCCGCAACTGGGACAACGAGATGCGCAACTCCCAGCAGGAGGCCGACGGAGTGGTCGGCGAGGTGATCTTCCCCAACACGGTCCCGCCGTTCTTCCCGTCTTTCGTGCTGTTCGCCGGGCCGCCCCGGCCGGAGGACTACGAGCACCGCCTGGCCGGCATCCGGGCCCACAACCGCTGGCTGGTCGACTTCTGCGCCGACTACCCCGAGCGGCGCGCCGGAATCGGTCAGATCTTCGTCAACGACATCGATGACGCCATCGCGGAGGTGCGGTGGATCAAGGAGCACGGCCTGCGCGGCGGCATCCTGCTGCCCAACGTCCCGCCGGACGCCAAGTGGGTGAAGCCCCTCTACGACCCCGCCTACGACCGTCTGTGGGAGGTGCTGCAGGACCTCGAGGTCCCGGTCAACGTGCACGGCGGGACCGGCGCCCCCGACTTCGGCAACTACCCCTTCGCCATGCTGCTCTACATCAACGAGGTGGGCTTCTACTCCCAGCGGCCCCTGGTGCACCTCATCCTCGGTGGCGTGTTCGAGCGGTTCCCGCGCCTCAAGCTGGTGATCACCGAGACCGGCTGCTCCTGGGTGCCGCCCCTGCTGCACCGCCTCGACGCCACCATCGAGCAGATCCGCTCGACCGGACAGACCGGGGAGATCCGCTACGGGGACGAGCACAAGCTCAACCATCTGGCCTCGGAGTACTTCGCCCAGAACGTGTGGATGGGCGTGTCGCAGCCGGGTCCTGACGACGCCGCGGTGCGCGACATCATGGGCCCGGACCGCTTCATGTGGGGGTCCGACTACCCCCATGACGAGGGCACCCACCCCTACACCCGGGAGCACCTCCGCCAGATCTTCCCGGGGGTGGCCCCGGACGAGATGTCGCGCATCCTGGGCGAGAACGCCGCCGCGCTCTACGGCTTCGACCTGGCCGCCCTGGCGCCGCTGGCCGCCCGGTTCGGGCCCACCGTGGAGGAGCTGGCCCAGCCGCTGCAGGAGCTTCCGGCCGAGCCCAACGAGGCCCTCCTGCGCGGCGCCGGCATGGCCCTGCGCTGACCGCCCGGATCCCCCGGACCGCACCGGGGGCCGGCCGACCGGTGGTCCGCCCGGGGCCCGCCGGGGCCCGGGCGGACGCAGCCGGTCCTTACTGCGGCGGGGTGTCGCGCAGGACGCCCATGGCGAAGTAGTTCGCCGCCCCGCCGTAGGCCTGGGCCAGAGCCGTCCGTACCCCGTCGACCTGGTGCTCACCGGCCAGGCCCCGCACCTGCAGGGCGGCCTCGGCGAAGCGCACCATGCCCGACGCCCCGATGGCGTTGGTGGAGAGCACCCCGCCGGACGGGTTGACCGGGAAGTCCCCGTCGATGTCGGTGGCCCCCGAGTCGACCATCTTCCAGCCCTCGCCCGGACCGGCGATGTCATGGCCCTCGAGCCACATCGGCTCGTACCAGCTGAACGGCACGTACAGCTCGGCCATGTCGATCTCCTCCCGGGGGTTGGTGATGCCGGCCTGGCGGTACACGTCGTGGGCGCACTCCACCCCGGCCTGCGGCTTCACCGGGTTGCGCCCCGGGAACGTCGACAGCTCGCTCTTGACCGACAGCCCGTGGAACCAGGCCGCCGGCTTGGAGGAGCGCCGGGCCCCCTCCTCGTTGCTGAGGATCACCGCGCACGCCCCGTCGGAGGAGGGGCAGGACTCCTGGAAGCGGATGGGGTCCCACAGCATCGGGGACTCCTTGACCTTCTCCAGGGTGATGTCGGGCATCTTGAGGTGGGCGTAGGGATTCCTGGCGGCGTTGCGCCGGTCCTTGACCGCCACCATCCAGCCGATGTACTCCGGCGCCCCGGACTGCTGGATGTAGGCCCGCATCCACGGGGCGAACGCGCCCCCGGCCCCGATGCCGCCCGAGCGGCCACCGGCCAGGCCCCACTGGGCGTTGCCCTCCGACTGCTTCTCCCACGACACCGCCAGGACGGTGCCGTGGATGCCGGCGATGACGTGGTGGGCCCCCACGATGCAGGTCGACCCGCCGACCGACCCGGCCGTGTGCACCCTCAGGAGGGGCTTGTTGGTGGCGCCCACGGCGTCGGCCAGGAAGATCTCCGGCATGACGATGCCCTCGAAGGCGTCCGGGGCCTTGCCGATGACCACGGCGTCGACGTCACGGATGGTCAGCTCGGCGTCCTCGAGCGCCCGGTCGATGGCCTCCCGCAGGAGCCCGGGGATCGACACGTCGTCCCGGCGCTTCTTGAAGTTGGTCTGGCCGACCCCGATGATGGCGCACTTCTGGTTCGACATGACTATTCCCCCTCCAAGAGGCAGACCAGGTTCTGCTGCAAGAGCGGGCCGGCCGTGGCGTGGGCCAGGGCCCGGTTGGCCGACCCGTCGATGATCCGGGCCGCCGCCTCGATGATGCGCACCAGGCCGACGGCCATGATGGGGTTGCCGGCCAGCGGACCGCCGGACGGGTTCACCCTGGTGGTGCCCCCCGGGGACAGGCCCAGGGATTCGAGCAGGATCAGCTCCTGCGGGCTGAACGTCGAGCACAGCTCCACCACGTCCAGCGGGCCACCGTCGTAGCCCGCCTTGCGGGCGGCGAGCGCGGTGGACGGGGAGGAGGTGATGTCGCGCACCCCCGGCTGGTGGGCCTCGATGCGGTGGTCCATGCCGCGGATCCACGCCGGCCGCTCGCACAGGGCCCGGGCCCGGTCGCCCCGGGCCATGATCACCGCCACCGCCCCGTCGGAGATCGGGGGGCAGTCGTGCTTGCGCAGCGGGTTGCGGAAATACGGCTGGGCCAGCAGGGCCTCCGCCGAGGCGCCGGCGTCGGCCAGCTGGGCGTTCGGGTTGGACGCGGCGTTGCGGCGGCTGTTGGCCACCACCTCGGCCAGGTCCCGCTCGGTGGCCTTGCCGGAATCGAGCAGGGCCCGGGCCTGCAGTCCGGCCAGCGAGACCGGGTCGATACCCAGGGGGGCCAGGTAGTAGGGGTCGAGCTGCTGGGCCCACACCTCGGCCGGGTTGGACGGCGAGGACTTGCCCGAACCGAACGCCAGGGCGATGTCGATGTCGCCCTCCTGGAGGCGCATCCAGGCCTCGTACATGGCCCATGCGCCGTCGGCCTCGACGTGCGACTCGGAGATCGGGGGCCAGGCGCCGGCCGCTTCCAGGTTGGACACGAAGGCGAAGGGGCCACCGGTCAGGTAGTCGCAGGACCCGGCGCAGGTGAAGCCGATCTCGCGCCGGTCGATGCCGGCCATCTCGACGGCCGCCGTCACCGT
>JAKAXN010000139.1 GCA_021816565.1 Actinomycetes bacterium | reverse complement strand
AAAAAAGGAGGGGCCGGCGAACCGGCCCCTCCTTCCTACGCCAGGCTGAGGAACAGCTTCTCGAGGGCGGCCACCGCGTTGCCGTCCACGTCGGCCTGGTCGGGATGCTCTATGCAGTGAGCCATCCCGCCGGCCACCAGCTTGAAGCCGGCCCGGTCCAGGGCCTTGGAGACGGCGGCCAGCTGGGTCAGCACGTCCCGGCAGTCCCGGCCCTCGGCCAGCATGCGCTCCAGGCCTTCCACCTGGCCATTGATGCGCCGCAACCGCTTGCGCACGTCATCGATCACATCAGCGGGCAGTTCCACCCCGATCTCCTTACCTACGGCTGTTTTCATCTTACCCGGGGGGGTAGGTTCGGGCGGGGTGGGTCGCCCGGAGGGGCCAGGCGGTGGTTTCAGTGTCCGGCCGCCTCGGCCACGGCGGCCTCGACCAGCGGCGCCACCTGATCGATCAGGTCGCCCAGGCCGGGGGCCTCGGAGAACTGGCGCATCAGCCTGGGGTCCATGGCCTCGATGACCGTGCGGTCCCCGGCTTTCCTGACGACCACGTTGCAGGGCAGGAACACCCCCACTCCCGGTTCGGCGGCCAGGGCCTGGCTGGCGAAGCCCGGGTTGCAGGCCCCGATGATCAGGTACGGCTCGGTGTCCACGCCGAGCTTCTCCTTGAGGGTGGCCCGGATGTCGATCTCGGTGAGGACGCCGAAGCCCTGCTTCTTGAACGCCTCCTTCACCCGGTCCACCGTCTCCTCGTAGCCGAGGTCGGTGCTGGACGTGTAGCTGTAGCTCACTTGGAACTCCCTTCCGGTTGATAGGCCGTGGCCAGTGTGTCGAGAGCGGTGCCGTTGGGCGTGGGCCGCTCCACCGTGGCCGCCTCCACGTCGCGAAGACCGGCGCCACCCAGGGTGGCCCGCAGGGCCCCGGGGGTGTAGAGCACCGCCGGATCCTGGGGGCCACCCACGCCACGTTCGAGGTTGTCGCGGTCGTGGCCGATCACTACCAGCTTGCCGCCGGCGGCCAGACCGGCCGCCACGCGGGTCAGTATGGGACGCAGGTCCTCATCGGGAAGCTGCAGGTAGGCGACCACCACCAGGTCGTAGGCGCCCACTTCGGGGGTCCAGGACCTGAGGTCGGCGGCTACCCACTCGATACGGTCGGCCACCCCGGCCTGGCCGGCCAGCCGCCGTCCCTTCTCCAGACCGACCTGGGAGAAGTCGACGGCGGTGACCCGCCAGCCCTGCGTGGCCAGCCAGATGGAGTTGCGACCCTCTCCGGCCGCCACGTCGAGGGCCCGCCCCGCCGGCGTGGAGGCCGTCTCGGCCTCCACGAACCGGTTGGGCTCCACCGACCAGACCAGCTCCTGCGAGCTGTAGCGCTGGTCCCACTCGGCTGCTTCCACTTCCGTACCTCCTGCGCCTGGCGCTTCTCAGTGCGAGAAGCTCACGTGGGGAATGATCCGATCCAACCACGCCGGCCGGTGCCAGGCCCAGTGGTGGCCCAGCCGGAGGATGACCGGCAGCAGCACCATCCGGACCACCAAGGCGTCGAGGGCCACGGCGACGGCCAGGATCACCCCCATCTCCTTCGGGGCCAGCGGTCCCGAGAGGGCGAAGGTGAGGAACACCGCGATCATGACCGCGGCAGCCGAGATGACCACCCGGCCCGAGGTGCGCACCGAGCCGGTCATGGCGTGCTCGGGATCGGCGTGCGTCTCGTAGCGCTCCTTGGCCGCGGACAGCAGGAACAGCGTGTAGTCCATCGCCACTCCGAAGACCATGGCTCCGAAGAACAGCGGTCCCCATGCGTCCACGAAACCCTGCGGGGTGAAGTTGAGAAGCCCCGACAGGTGCCCGTCCTGGAAGATCAGACGGGCCACGCCGAACGCCCCGGCCACCGACAGGGAGGTGACCAGCACCCCGGCCAGGGAGATGAGCGGGGCGCCCAGGGCCACGAGCAGGAGCAGGAAGCCCATGCCGGCCAGGATCCCGAACACCAGCGGCGTCCGGCTGGCCAGGGCCGTCTGCAGGTCGTGGTTCTCAGCGGCGGCTCCGCCCACCAGGCTGCCGGTCGGCAGCACGTGGCGGATCCGGTCGATGGTGGCCCCGGTGGCCGGGGTGGACGGCCCGGTGGTGGGGACGACCTGGTTGAGGGTCCAGCCCGCCGACGTCCCGGCCGGCATGGCCGCGGCCACACCGGGGGTGTGCGACAGGGTGGCCAGGGCGGCCTTCTCCGAGGCGGCGGGCACGACGACCTGCAGGGTGCCGGGGGCGCCGGGGCCGAAGGCCTTGGTCACCTGGTCGAAGCCGACCCGGGCGTTGGCCGAAGCGGGGATGATGGTGATCGACGGCATCGAGGTGCGCAGGCCGATGACCGGCGCGGCGGCCAGGGCCAGGACCACCAGGGCGGCGGCGCCGGCGACGATCGGGTGACGCCACAGGGCCTTGCCCCAGCTGTGGAGCCGCTCCTCCAGACGGTGACCGTGCAGGTGGACCGGCTCGGCCGGATCCTCCTTGCGCCGGCTCAGCCGCAGCCGTCCGGCGTCGATGCGGGTGCCGAGCTTGGCCAGCACGACCGGCAGCAGGGTGAGGGTGGCGGCCAGGACGGCGAGCACCGACAGCATGATGCCGAGGGCCATGGAACGGAAGGCCGGGCTGGGCACCAGCAGGATGGCGGCCAGCGAGGCCAGGACGGTGAGGGCGGAGAACGCCACGGCCTTGCCGGCGGTGCCCATGGTCTCGGCCACCGCAGCCACGGCGGCCTGGCGGTCACCTCGGACCGCGCCCCGGCGGTGCAGGGCGGCGCGGAACCGCACGACCAGGAACAGGGCGTAGTCGATGCCGAGCGCCAGGGCGAACATGAGGGCGAAGTTGAGGGCCCAGATGGACACCGGGGCCAGCTTGTTGGCCAGGACCAGGGCACCGGCGGCGACGAGCAGGCCGGCCATGGTCAGCATCAGCGGCAGGCCGGCGGCCACCAGGCTGCCGAAGGCGATGACGAGGATGGCCATGGTCACCGGCCACGACAGCATCTCGGACTTCATCATGGCCGAGTGGTTGGCGCTGTTGAAGTTGGCCCACAGGGCGCTGTCACCGGTGAGGGTGACCGATATCCCGGAGGTGCCGAGGCGCGAGAGGGGGCCGTGGAGGCTCTCCGCCGCCTTCACCATGGCGTTGGGGTCGGCGGCCGCGCCGGCGGTGATCACCCCGGTACGCCCGTCAGGCGACAGCGACGCCCCCGGCTGGGGGGGAACCACGGTCGAGACGCGGTGGTCGGCCTTCAACATGGCGGTGACCTTGTCGATCACCGTCCGGGCCGCGGGGTCCGACGCCAGGGGGGCCCGGTGGTCGACCACGACCACCTGGAGGGCACTCGATCCCAACCCGGCGAAGTCCTTCTGGATGACGTTGCGGGCGGCCACGGACTGGCTGGTGGAATCCTGCCATCCGGCGCCGGCCAGGGCCGACTCCACCTTGGGGGCGAAGGCGCCGAACCCGATCAGGACCACCATCCACGCCACCAGCACGGTGCGCATATGGGTGGCGGTCCAGATTCCCAGCCGGGACATCAGCCCCGGTTCCGGCCCCGGCGGTGCCGAACTGGGCCGGGTAGAAGCGTCAACGGTCGTTGCCACGTGCGTGCATCCTCCCATGGATCGAGGGGTACCCCGGGGGGTATGAAGATCCATGATGCCAGACGCGGCCGGCTACCGGCAAATACCCCCGGGGGTATTTGCAAAACCGCTGGTCGAGGCTACCAGCGGGAGCGTTCTGGGATGGCCTGCCAGGTCCGGCGGAACGCCTCTCTGCGCTCGTGGGCCTGCAGATCGAACTGGTCCGAGGCCAGGTCGGCCAGGAGGGCCAGGCGGGCCAGCACGTCGTCGGGCCAGCCGCGGGGCACGAAGTCGAGGACGCAGACCGTGCCGAGGGCCTGGCCGGAGCCGGTGACCACGGGGACACCGGCGTAGGAGGCCACGCCGAGCACGTCGAGGGCCGGGTGGCCGCGGAGCATGGGGTCGGCGGCCAGATCCTCCACGATGAGCGGGCGCCCCGAGGTCACGGCGAACTGGCACAGCGAGTAGTCGATGGGGGTCTGGCCGGCCGCAGCCAGATCAGCGGGCAGGCCGTAGTGGGCCGCGAAGGTCTGGCGCTCTCCGTCGACGATGGTCACCAGGGCGACCGGGGCGTCGGCCAGCTCGGCGGCCAGGACCACCAGTCGGCGCAGTATCTCCCGGCGCTGCGGGTCCAGCTCCCGGGCCCGGCGGGCCTCCTCGAGGCGGACCGGGTCCCGCAGGCAGTTGAGCGCTGTCATCAGGCATACCCCCGCTATCTCAGGCGTCTTTCCAAAGCGGCTGAGGACCCGTTGAGCCTCGCGTACCCGAGCGCCCGGGGCAAGGGGGTCCACAGGGAGTTCACAGGCTGGTAACCGGTCGGTTCCCTGGCAAAGCGGAGGTATCACGCGTCGTTGGCCGCGGCAAGGGCCCGGCCGTGGCCGGCCAGGGCCCGGCGCAGCTCCGGCGGGTCCAGGACCCGGCACGGCGGCGACAGGCCGGCCAGGTACGCCAGCATCCGCTCCATGGAGGCCGCACCGAGCTCCACCACGGTCGAACCATCCTGCTCGTCGAGGACCGCCAGCGTGCGAGGCACCAGCCGGGACGCCTCCCCGATGGGCAGCGGCAGCCGGATCCGCGCCCGGTAGGGGAACGGCACCGAGGCCAGCCCGGCGGTCACCAGCTGCACCGGGTCGGGCGGGTCGGTCAGCTCGAACCGGGTGCCGACGTTGGAGGGGGTGCGGATCCGGTCCAGCCGGAACGTGCGCCAGTCGGCCCGGTCCAGGTCCCGGGCCGCCAGGTACCAGCGGGAGCCGGCACGGACCACCCGGAGCGGCTCGACCAGCCGGCGCGACGGCCGGCCCCCTTTGTCCGTGTAGTCGAAGCGGACCCGCTCCCGGGCCGAGCAGGCGTTGCTCAGCAGCACCAGGTGGGCCGCCTCGACCCGCTCGCCGGCGGCGCCCGCCCTCAGCATGGAAGCGGTGCTCTCGTGCACGGCCCGCACCCGGCGGGCCAGGTGGGCCGGCAGCAGCTGGTCCAGCTTGGCCAGGGTGGACACCGCCGACTCCTCCAGGCCCACCACAGACCCGTCGACCGCCGCCCGCAGCCCGATGGCCACCGCCACCGCCTCCTCGTCGTTGAGCAGCAGCGGCGGCAGCGTGCCGCCCCGACCCAGCTGGTAACCCCCGTAGCGGCCCGGCACCGCCACCACCGGATAGCCGAGCAGGCGCAACCGGTCGATGTCGCGCCGAACCGTCCGCTCGGTGACCTCCAGCCGCTCCGCCAGCTGAGGCCCCGACCACGACGGGCGGGCCTGCAGAAGGGCCAGCAGCTCCAGCATCCGTCCGGCCGTGTCCCCCACGGACACCGATACTGCCCCAATACCCGGACCGGAACTGTCCTGGTTGGCACCTGGCGGTCCCTTTCACCCGCCCGCCGTCACCGCCCCACGCGATGATTACGCCGCAGGAACCCCGTCACCACCGGTGTGGATCCGAGATGCAAGGAGGGGTCATGACGACGAAGGTACGGGTGCTGGTGGGCACGGCCAAAGGGGGGTTCGTGCTCGAATCCGACGGCCACCGCTCGGCATGGACGGTGGAGGGCCCCCTCTTCGGCGGCTGGGAGGTGTACCACATGGCCGCCAGCCCGGCCGACCCGTCACGGCTGTACGCCTCGCAGTCCACCGGCTGGTTCGGCCAGGTGGTGCAGCGCTCCGACGACGGGGGTCGGTCGTGGCAGCCCGTCGGCAACCAGTTCGCCTACGACGGCCCGACCGGTACCCACCAGTGGTACGACGGCACCCCCCACCCGTGGGAGTTCGCCCGGGTGTGGCACCTGGAGCCGTCGGCCGCCGATCCCGACACGGTGTTCGCCGGGGTGGAGGACGCGGCCCTGTTCCGCAGCACCGACGGCGGTGCGACCTGGTCGGAGCTGCCCGGCCTGCGCACCCACCGCTCGGGGCCGGCGTGGCAGCCCGGCGCCGGGGGCATGGCCGTACACACCGTGCTCATCGACCCGTCCCGGCCCGAGAGCATGCACGTGGCCATCTCCGCCGCCGGGGTGTTCCGCAGCGATGACGCCGGGGCCTCGTGGCGGCCGGCCAACCGGGGCCTGCGGTCGGTGGGTCTCCCCGACGAGCAGGCCCCGGTGGGCCACTGCGTGCACCGCATCACCCGCCACCGGGACCGCCCGCAGGTGCTGTTCATGCAGAAGCACTGGGACGTCATGCGCAGCGACGACGGTGGTGACACCTGGCACGAGATCAGCGGAGACCTGCCGTCCGACTTCGGCTTCCCCATCGCCGTGCACGCCCACGAGCCCGACACCGTGTACGTGGTGCCGATCACCAGCGACTCGGAGCACTATCCGCCGGAGGGTCGCCTGCGGGTGTACCGCAGCCGGTCCGGTGGCGGGGAGTGGGAACCGCTCACCGAGGGCCTGCCCCAGGGGAACTGCTTCGTCAACGTGCTGCGCGACGCCATGGCCGTGGACGATCTGGACCCCTGCGGGGTGTACTTCGGGACCACCGGAGGGCAGGTGTACGTGTCCTCCGACGCCGGGGACTCCTGGTCGGCGGCGGTGCGGGACCTGCCCCGGGTCCTGTCGGTGGAGGTGCAGACGCTGCCGTGACGGCGGACGCGGTCATCCGGGTGGTCCTGCCCCACCACCTGCGAAACCTGGCCGGGGTGGGCCGCGAGATACAGCTGCCCGTCGACAGCGACGGGCTCGTGACCCAGAGCCGGATGCTGGACGCCCTCGAGGCCGGCTACCCGGCGCTCCGGGGCACCATCCGGGACCCGGCCACCATGCGGCGGAGGCCGTTCATCCGGTTCTTCGCCGGGGGGGAGGACCTGTCGCACGATCCACCCGACGCGGCCCTCCCCCCGGCCGTGACCTCCGGGGCGGAGCCGCTCCACGTGGTCGGGGCCATGGCCGGGGGCTGAGGGGACCGGGCCGGTGGGCCCGGCGGCGGGTCGGAGCCGGGTCCGGCCCGGCCGGGTCGGGACGAGTCGGGTCAGCGGCTCGCAGCGCGGAGCGGCCGGCGGCGACCGGCGAGCCGGGGGGACGCGACGATGACGGCCACGGCGGCGGCCAACAGCACCAGGCCGACGAGCTCCACCACGAACGCCGGGGTGGCCCACGGGGAGCTGAACGTGTCGTGGACCCCGACGAAGCCGACGGTGTCGCTCAGTACCAGCCCGATGGCGCTGGAGGCCATGTAGCCGGCACCGGCCACCGCCAGCACCGGCCGGCGGTCCACGGCCAGGGCCGCCCCCAGCACGAAGCCGGTCACAGCCTGGGCCATGAAGAGGGCCCCGAGGGTGGGCACGTAGCGGTAACCGGTCAGCCACAGGTGCAGGTGGATGGCGGCGGTGGCGACGATCAAGCCGCCCCCGGCCACCAGGGCCGGGGTCGGGGCCGAGCGCAGCGGCGGCCGGCGCAGCACGACCGCGACGAGCCCGGCCCGCGACAGCAGGGACGTCGACCGTCGGGACCGACCGGCGGCTGCCGCCGCAGCGTCGTCCCGGTCGGCGGCCCGGGTGGAGCCGCTCACAGCCGACCGTCCCCGGAACCGGGGCTGCTGCCGCTGGTGCCGCACACCTCGAACGAGTTGACCGACAGGACCAGCAGCACGTGTGTGGCCCGCACCGGATGTGTCATGGGCGCTCCTTTCGGACGATCCCGACCCGACGGCGTCGGGCGGCGCCTCTGCCATCTATACGGCCCCACCCCCCGGAGCGGACGGTTACGAGCGGATTGCGCCGGTTCCCCGGGCCGCTCGGGGCGCCGCCCGGCGCTCAGTCCCGGTCGTGGGGGGCCTCGAAGGCCGCGCCGACCCGCCCGTCACCCCAGCGGGCCACGAAGCTGAACCGGTCGGCCCGGATCACCCCGTGGCGCCACTCAACCGCCATTCGGCCCTGGCAGGCCAGGCGTTCCACCGCGTAGACGGGGGCCCGGCTGCGCAGCCCGAGGAGTTCCTGCTGCTCAGCTGTCGGCAGCACCGGGCACACCCGCTCCCAGCCCGCGTCGGGACGCAGTCCGCACCGCTGCTCCATCTCCCGGTAGAGGGCGGTGTGGTGGAAGTCGGCGTCGAGCAGCGGCGACGCCAGGCGGGCCGGCAGCCACGAGCAGTCCAGCACCACCGGCAGCTGGTCGATCAGCCGGATCCGCTCCAGGTACACCAGGGGCTCGTCGGGGGCGCAGCCCAGCATCACCGCCGCCTCCTCGTTACGCCTCAGCTCCAGGAACCGCACCACGGACTCCTGCAGGAACCCCTGTTCCTCGGCCGAGCGGTACAGGCTGTAGAGGGTGCCGAGCTGCTGCTCCACCGGGCGCTGGCGGACCACGGTGCCCCGGCCCCGGGCCCGCTCGATGAGCCCCTCCTCCTGCAGCCGGCGCAGGGCCTCCCGCACGGTCTGGCGGCTCACCTGGTAGCGGACCGTGAGCTCCACGTCGCTCGGGAACGCGTCGACGAACTCCCCGGCGGCCAGCCGGGCCCGGAGGTCGGCCAACACCTGGCTCCACAGAGGTACGGCGCTGCGCCGGTCCACAACCACGCCACCAGTATGTGCTCCCCCGGCGGCGGGAGCCGGTTTCAGCTGTCCTTGACGGCCACCCCGACCGCCAGCGGTCGGACCAGGGGGCTTATCCACTTGAGCTGGTCGGCCCTCAACTGCTCGAGGCGCAGCGGGGAGCTGCGGATGGTCCCGATGGTGTCACGGTTGCAGTTGCAGCCGCAGCCGTACCACCCCCAGGGCCCGTTGAGACGGTCCTGCCAGCGGGCCAGGCGGGGGGCGTCGGCCCGCACGTGCTCGGCGAAGCTGAACACCCCGCCGGGGCGCAGCACCCGGGCCACCTCGGCCAGAGCCCGGTCCGGCTCGGGGGCGGTGCACAGCACCAGGGTGCAGACCACCGCATCGACCGAGGCGTCGTCCAGCGGCAGCTGCTCCGCCGGGGCCTCCACCACGGTTACGGCCGGGCCGGCGGCGGGCTGTCCGCCGTCCACCCGGCGCCGCAGCTGGCCGGCCATGTGGCGGTCCGGCTCGGCCAGGATCAGCTCCTGCACCTCGGGCTGGTAGTGGGCCAGGTTGAGCCCGGTCCCGGCCCCCACCTCGAGCACCCGGCCCCGGGCCCGGGACGCCACCTCGGCCCGCACGGCCGAGAAGCCGGTCCTCTCGGCGGCGATGAACGCCCGGTCGTAGATCGTCGCGAAGACCCGGCCCCACGACGCCTGGTACATCGATCCCCCCGGCATAGCAGGATCGAAGGTAGCGGAGATTCGCTCAGGTTGTCAGTATCCGGGCGGGGCCGGGTTCCACACCACCGCCCCCCGGGACAGGTCCGGGGTGAGCCGCACCTCGACCATGTCCCCGGGCCGGAACTGGCGCATGACGGAGCGGGGGAAGGACTGGATCACCTCGAGCTGGAACGGCTCGAACGGCTGCCCGCCAGGCCCGTTCGCCCCGGCCCCCGCTGCGGGCGGGGCTCCCCTGGGCGGCCCCGGTGGCGTACGGACCTCCAGGTGGAACGACACCATGGGCCGCATGTCCACCACCGACCCCAGCGGCCGCACCGACACGATCCGGGCCTGCGCCGGCCGGCCGGTGGCCAGGATCTCGGACGTGAGTACCGGCTTGTCCCCCCCGGCCCGGGAGGAACGCCACGCCACCAGGGGGAAGATCACCGCCGCCAGGGCGAAGGGCAGCACCACGAACAGGACGACCAGGGCCTGGGTGGTGGACAGCCCGAACAGGGTGGCGGCCAGCGGTGCGGTGATGGCCACACAGTACGGGACCCGGGGATGAACCTGGAAAGGTCCGCCCCACCCCGGGCGGACCGTTTCCAGCGTTTGGCCTCTGCCCTCGGCCAACCCCTTCGGGCCATACGTTTTCAAACCAATCACAACGCAATCACAACGAGGGGCCAACTCTGGCCTCCGGCTGGTAGCGACGAGGGCCCGGCGTTCAGGCGCCCGAGCCGTAGAAGCGGGCGTCTCCGAACGCGAACACCCCGCCGTCGGCAGCCACCAGCCAGTACCCCGCCCCGCCGGGGGCCGGTGCCATCCCCACCACCGGCCGGGCCAGACGGATACCGCCGGTGGAACCCTCGAACCGGGCGTCGCCGAACGCGAACACCCCACCGTCGGATGCCGTCAGCCAGTACCCACCCCCGTCAGGCGTCGCCGCCATCCCGACCACCGGCCGGGTCAGACGGATACCGCCGGTGGAACCGAAGAACCGGGCGTCGCCGAACGCGAACACCCCACCATCAGAAGCCACCAACCAGTACCCACCCCCGTCAGGCGTCGCCGCCATCCCCACCACC
>JAKAXN010000138.1 GCA_021816565.1 Actinomycetes bacterium | reverse complement strand
CCCACGGCTCGGCGATCATCTTCACCGGGGCCAGCACCGGGTCCTGGTGGACCATGTCGAGGAAGGCGCTGTGGATGTCGAGGTCCCCGTACTGGCGGGTGAGGGTGCTGGCCAGGTCGAAGCGGAAGCCGTCGATGTGCATCTCGGCCACCCAGTAGCGCAGCGAGTCCATGATCAGGCGCAGGGCCATGGGATGGCCGACGTTGAAGCTGTTACCGGTGCCGGTGGTGTCGAAGTAGTGGGTTCGGTCCTCGTCCACCAGCCGGTAGTAGGACGGGTTGTCGATGCCCTTCATGGCCAGGGTCGGTCCGAGGTGGTTGCCCTCGGCGGTGTGGTTGTAGACCACGTCCATGATGACCTCCAGCCCGGCGGAGTGGATGGCCTTGACCATGGACTTGAACTCGTCCACCTGCCCGCCGCCCGACCCGGCGGAGCTGTAGTCGCCGTGGGGGGCGAAGAACCCGATGCTGTTGTAACCCCAGTAGTTGCGCAGCCCCCGTTCCAGGAGGTGGGAGTCCTGTACGAACTGATGGACCGGGAGCAGCTCCACCGCGGTGACCCCGAGACCCACCAGGTACTCCAGCACGGCCGGGTGGGCCAACCCGGCGTAGGTGCCCCGCTGGGCTTCGGGCACCGCCGGGTGGCGGTGGGTGAGACCCTTGACGTGGGTCTCGTAGACGATGGTCTCGTCGAGGGGGATCTGCGGAGGCCGGTCCCCGCCCCAGTCGAAGGCCGCGTCGGTGACGACGCAGCGGGGCATGCACGGCGCCGAGTCGGACCCGTCCATCTGCGCGGGGTCGTCGAAGCGGTGGCCGAAGACCTCCTGACCCCACGCCACGTGGCCCTCCACGGCCCGGGCCTGCGGGTCGAGCAGCAGCTTGGCCGGGTTGCAGCGCAACCCCTCGCCGGGATTCCAGGGGCCGTGCACCCTGAGCCCGTAGCGCTGCCCGGGCCCGACCCCGGGCAGGAACCCGTGGAAGACGTGGGCCGTCCTCTCGGCCAGCTCCACGCGCTCCTCGGATCCGTCGGGGGCGAACAGGCACACCTCCACCGCGTCAGCGATCTCCGACGCCACAGCCACGTTCACCCCGCCTTCGCTGACGGTCACTCCGAGGGGGTAGTTGCGGCCTCTATCGGGTTGCACCACTGACTCTTACCCTCGCCTCCGCATCACCACCCGGGCCGCTACGGCGGGGCCTACCGGTCCGCCAGGAAGCGGGCCAGGGCGCTCACCGACGGCACCACGTAGTAGGCGCCGCTCTGCGCCGTGGTGTAGCGGGTCAGGGCGTCGCGGATCCCGTCGCCGACCCCGGCCATCCGCTCGAGCATGACCTGCAGCGGGTGCTGCTCGGCGCAGAAGCCCACGAAGACGGTGCCGTGGTCGCTCGGCCCCCCGTAGGCGGTGTTGCGCCGGTAGATACGCAGCTCGCGGCCGTCCTCCTCCACCACGTTGCGGCTGACGTGCGAGTCCTGCGGCATGGTGTCGGCGTCGAGCTCGGTGCTGTCATCCCTGGTGCGACCTATTACCCGCTCCTGCTGCCCGACCGTCAGCCCGGCCCAGCTGCGGTGGTGGCGCCACTGCTGGTAGAGCAGGACGCTGGACCCGTCGGCAGCCACCGCGACGTCCCGCGCCTCGAGCACCGCCGGGTTCTCGGTGCCGTCGATGAAGCCGGTGAGGTCCCGGTCGTGCCGGTAGATCCAGCCGCTGACCTCCGAAACCGGGTCGGCCACGTCCTCGAGAGCGGCGAACACCCGCACGACACTGTCGAAGACCGCGTCGCGGGTGGCCCCGGCCACCCACAGCCAGGCGTCGTGCTGGGTGGCCGGGAAGGTGACCTCAGGACCCTCCACCGGCTGGAATGAGCGCACCGGGACCGGCCCGGTCGGGCCCACCTGGGCCCACATCTCGGGGCGGAAGCCCACCACCAGGCTCAGCCCGGCGACGGTGGTCTCCGGGCCCGAAAGCGCAGCCAGGCGCCCGACCAGGTCGGCGGCGTCGGCTCCCGGTCGCCGGTCGAACTCGACGTAACAGTGCTCGGGCACCCCCAGGGCGAAGATGCCCGGCTGGGGATGCGACCGGCTCCCGGCCGACCGGGGGGCGGCGGCGGGCGGCTGCGGATCCTGCTGGCTCATCCCGACATCCTGCCCGACGTGGGCGCGGGATCAGTCGGCGCGGACCGAGTCCAGGTGTTCGAGGAGCTCCCCTGCCACCTGGGCCACCTCTTCGTGGTCGTTCTGAGCGGCCCGCTGCCTGGCGTGGATCAGCGCCGCCCGGTTGACCCGGGAGAAGTCGCCGTAGGGGAACCCGTAGCGGTCCTTGGTCTGCTCCGACGCCTCCGTGTCGACGGCCAGGTGCCACTCGCCGTAGCCGTCCCAGCCGTGCCGGTCGATCTGCTCGTTACCGGCCCGGGCGCTGGGCGCAGCCTCGGACCACTCGGTGTGGATGTCGTATTGGCGGGCATCGATCATCTGGCGGGCCTTGTCGACGCCTGCTTGGTGGATCCGGTACTTCGCCATGACCTTTGACTACCCACATCACCCGGCCTCGGACCGGGCGGCTCAACCCGGGGGCGGGGGCACTCCTTCGGGCTGCTCGTGGGGCCGGGCAGCCCGCTCCCCGGGCCTACCCCCGGCGCTCCCCCGGTAACGGTCGGTCCCGGTCGGCCGGGACCCGCGGCGGCGGGGGAAGCGGGACTCCACCTTCTCCCATCCCTTGAAGCGCTGTGCCCGCACGTAGCTGGCGTAGGCCTCCTCGTCGGCCGCGGTCAGCTCCACGTCGTCGGTGAAGGGCGTCAGCAGAGACCGGGGCCAGAGGCGGCGCTGCAGCACCACGTTGATCTCGGCGGCGAACATCAGGAAGAGGGCCTCCACGTAGACGTAGGCCAGGGTGGCCAGTACCACCCCGAACACCCCGTAGAGGGCCGTGCCGTGGCGCACCTCGTGGGCCACGTACTGCGACCCGAATGTCTGCAGTATCTGCCAGGCGGTGCCGGCGATCACCCCGCCCGTGGCCACGTCGCGGACCCTCAGATCCTTGGCGGTGAGCAGCTGGAAGGCCCCGGTGAACAGCACCAGGTTGATGGCCAGGCTGATGACGAAGCCGAGCACCCGCAGACCGAGGCCCAGCTGCGCAGAGAAGTCGTTGCCCGTGGAGACCATGATGTTGATCCCGCTGGCGAGCAGCACCGCGGTGCCCAGCAGCAGCAGCAGGCCCAGGCTGCGGACCCGGGACCTGAGCGGGTTGGGCTGTTCGTTGCGGGGCACGGCGTAGATCTGGTTGAACGCCGCCTGGGCCGCCTGGGTGGCGCCGAGGGCGCCGTAGAGGAGGCCGACCACACCCACCGCCACACCGGCTCCGCTACCCCGGAAGCCCCTGATCTGCTGCTTGAGCTCGGATCCGATCCCGGGGAGGTTGCCGACGGCGGCGCTGACGATCCGCTCACGGAGGTGCGGGTCGCTCTGCAGGACGAACCCGGCCAGGCTGATGAAGAGGAGTAGCAGCGGGAACAGCGACACGAAGGCGTAATAGGTCACCAGTGCTGCCAGATAGGGGGCCCGATCGTCGAAGGCCTTGTAGACCACCGCGATGGCGAAGCCCAGCCAGTTGTGTCGGCGCTGGTAGGCGTCCAGCCGGTCGATCCTGCTCACCGCTGCGGCCATCGCGGCCTCGACCCGGTCATGTCGACGCCTCGCGGTCCTGGGCCACCCGCTTCCGGCTGCGGACCAGCCGGAGGAGCGTAACCAGGCCTATCCCACCGACGATGTTCCACAGCACCGCCCAGCCCAGGAAGCCGAGCCAGTCCAGGTAGCCGAACGGCGAACGACCGGTGTGCAGGGCGGCGAAGATCACGAGTGAGTCGAGGATGGAGTGGAAAAGGGGCAGCCCGGCGAGCACGAACGCGCACGCCACCGACGCCACGATGCGGGCCGGCTCGGACTCCGTGCCGTGCTGCATCCGGGTCATCAGCGTGATGACCGCTCCGGCCAGCACGCCGAGGGCGAGGGAGCGCACCGTGATGCCGCCGTCGATGAACTCCGAGGCCGAACGGACGGCGGTGGAGCGGATCTCGGGGAATCCGGCGATGGCGAACCACGTGATGACCCAGCCGCCGACCAGGTTCGTGACCAGGGTGATCAGCCAGAACTTGGCCAGGTCCGCCCATCTGGCCCGACCGGCCACGGCGGTGGTGACGGGTATGAGGAAGCCCTCGGTGAACAGTTCGCTGTGGCCGAGCAGAAGGGCCAGGAAGCCGACCGAGAAGGCCACCCCGCCCAGCATCCTGCTGCCGGTCCTCTCCACCACGACCAGAAGGGCCAGTATCCCGATACCGACCTCCATCCCGGCCATCAAACCGGTGGCGGCCATGGCCGTCAGGTCCCGGCCGAGGCGCTGCTCACCCTGCTCGACGATGCGGGAGAAGGCGTCGTCGAGCTTCGGCTCTATGGGTGAGTCGTCTCCGGTGTCCGGACCGGCGGCCCCGGTGCTCCCGTCGCGGGGTGCACCTGCGTCGTCGACATGCTGGCTGACGTGGGTCATTCCCCGTGATCACTACCCACATCCGGCCCCGGAGCGGCGTCCCGCCCGCCCGCTCCGGTGGGCCTACCCGGGGGAGAACTCCACGCCGCAGATGGTGACCGGCTGCTGCAGGCCGGCTCCGGTCACCGTCACCCCGGTCAGGCTGTCGTGGGGGCCGGCCACGAAGCGCACCGTGGCGTTGTCGAGACCCAGGGTCCGCCCGTCGTCCTGCAGGTCGATCTCCAGGATCTCCGACCACCGGCGGGCCGTCCGCTCCGGCTGCAACGAACCGACCGTGACCCCCGATATCGTCGCCCGGATGCGGCTGGACCGCTGCCAGTCCGGCCCGGCCGGGTGCCACGGCCCCCACGGGTCCTCACCGCCGGGCTGGTAGTCGACCTCGAGGAACGAGCCGCCGGTGTCGGCCGGGTGGAGCTGCATGATGCGGTACCCGCCCTCCTCCGCCTCGAAGGCCACCCGGACGCCCAGGTCGCGGACCCGGCGGTGGAGTCGCCCGTGGTCGTCGGTGTGGCAGATCACCATGTAGCCCCCGTCGCCGCCCAGCCTCTGGAGCTGCCGGCCGGCGGCGGTGTGCTCCCGGGCCGGGGACACGACCTCCACGAACTGGGTGCCGAGAGGCAGCACCGCGTTGACCAGGCCGAACGCCGCCACCGCCGGGTCCCGGTAGGCGACGCTGAGCCCGAGAGCGCTCCGGAGGTCGCCCACCGCGGCGTCCAGGTCGGCGACGACCAGCGCCACCTGTCTCAGGCGGGTCCAGGTCACGGCCGCCACCACCGCCGGGAGGCGTCACAGGACATGTTCGACCCTCCAGGAGAACGACACGGCCGGTACCGGGGCCGCCGTCCCGGCCGTGGTGCTCGCCGGCGTGCCGGACGCCACGCTGACCCGGGCCACCGGGGTGCCCGCTCCGGCGGTGCGCCCGACCGGCAGCAGCGTGACGTCCACGGGGATGTGGAGGCCACCCCAGCCGACGGCCTGGACGGCGGCGGAGGTGCGGGCCGGCGAGCTCGCACCCTGCCGGTTGCTCACGGTGGCCACGACCGAGCCGGCCGGCAGGATGGTGGCGAGGTGGAGCGAGGCGGTGACCGAGTGGACGATGCCGTCGGCGGCACTCTGGGCGGCGGCCGCCAGCAGTGCGGTAGAGGCGTGGCCGGGCGCCTGCCCGAGCACCACCCCCAGGATGGTCACCGGGTGGCCGCCCACCGTCTGGTGGTTGGCGAAGACCAGGCAGCCCCCGGCGGTGGGGTCCGAGCCGGCCTTGATGCCGACGTAGCCCCCGGTGCCGATGGCCCGGTTGAAGTTGGCCAGCACCCCGGCGACCGGGACGGTCGCCGACGTCATGGCCACCGTCCGGGCGAACACCGGGTCGGCCATGGCCGCAGCTGCCAGCTTCAGCTGGTCGGCGGCGGTGGAGACCGTCGCCGGGGAGATCCCGCTGACCCCGGCGTAGGTCGTGTGGGTCATGCCCAGACGGTGGGCTTCGGCGTTCATCCTGGCGACGAAGGCGGGGACGGAGCCGGCGTCGAAATCGGCGAGGACCGGCGCCACGTTGTTGGCGGAGGCCACCAGCAGCGCCTGCAACAGCTGGACCTCGTTGATCGTCTCGCCGGCCGTCACCGGGGCCACCAGCTCTCCGGCGGCCAGCCGGCGCTTGTAGTCGGCGACGTCGGCCGCGCTGATGGTGACCTGGAAGCCGCCCTGGCCGACCTTCACCGGGTGGTCCTGGAGCACCACGTAGGCGGTCATGATCTTGGTCACGCTGGCGATGGGCACCGGCTTCTGCGGGCCGGAGGTCCCGAGCGACCCGAGGCCCTGGACCTCCGCCGCCGCTTCGCCGCCTCCGGGCCAGGCCGGGGCGGGCGGCGGTCCGGGGAAGCGCACGGACGCGGGCAGCGCCCGGCGCACCGTGAGGGCCGGCACCGGGCTGGTCTCGGCCAGCGCCAGGATCACGGCGACGACCACCACGATCAGCCCCGCCACGAAGGCCAGCAGCCTGACCGGCACGCGCCGGCGCTGGCGGGTCGCGAACTTGAGATTGCTGGATCTACGGTGCCGTCCGGCCATAGGCCGACCAGCGTGGCACAATCCGCCCCGGCGCCTCGGTCATCCCCGGAGCCGGGCCGGCGCCGGGAATTCCCGCCGCCGGGACCGTGCGGGCAGACTGGCCTTCGCATGCGCGACCCGGAGCTCGAGCGATCCGTGCAGAACAGGCTGGGGGTGGCCGGCTGCGTGGCCGCCGACGAGGAGGCCGAGGAGATGGTCCGCCGGGCGCCCGACCGCCCGACGCTCGAGGGGTGGGTCGAGCGGCGGGGCCGGGGCGAGCCGCTGGCATGGATCGTCGGGTCGGTGTCCTTCTGCGGGATCGACGTGGTGGTGGACCCCGGGGTGTACGTCCCCCGGCACCAGACCGAGGAGCTGGCCCGGCGGGCCGGACGGCTGCTCCCGGCCGGGGGCCGGGCCGCCGATGTGTGCTGCGGGTCCGCCGCAGTGGGCCGCTACCTGCTCGAGGCCGTCCCCGGAGCCGAGGTGGCCGCCACCGACATCGATCCAGTAGCGGCGCGCTGCGCCGTCCGCAACGGGGTGCCGGCCGTGGTGTGCGACCTCGGCGCGGCGCTGCGGGGCGGCGCGTTCGACGTGGTCAGCGCGGTGGCGCCCTACGTGCCCACCGCGGCCATCGGGTTCCTCCCGGCCGACGTGCAGCGCTTCGAGCCCCGTCGGGCCCTCGACGGCGGCGGCGACGGTCTGGACCTGCTGCGCCGGTTGGTGCGTAGCGCCGCGGCGCTGCTCCGCCCGGGCGGGTGGCTGGTGGTCGAGGTGGGTGGCGACCAGGACCGCGGGCTGGAACCGGAGTTGGAGTCGGCCGGCTTCGCCCCGGCCGAGGCCTGGCACGACGAGGACGGCGATCTGAGGGGCGTGGCCGCCCGGCTGCTCCGACCCCCGGCCGCCTCCCACTTCCCGTTTTGACGGCTGACGTCGGGGTACCCATCAGACGCTCACCTAGAGAAGGAGTCACGTCATATGGGAACCGAAGCTCGCGTCGGTCTGCTCCTCGGGGCCACAGCCTGCCTGCTGGCCGTAATGGTGGACTGGGTGGTCGAAGAGCTCACGTCCGACTAGGCCGGCCGTGGCGGTCAGGTGGGGGTCTCCCGGGTGCACGGGAGACCCCCACCGTCGCGTCCCGGAGAATGTGCAACAATCCAACACGGCTGTTGCAATGATGTAGGGTGGGCGGCAGGGCCGCCACCGGTGCGGTCCCGCCCAGGAGGCAGCCATGATCAGCGTGGAGCGCACCCCGGCCCGGTCCCTCGAAGAGGCTCCCTACCTCGACATCTTCGACCCGGGCTTCCACGCCGATCCCGATCCGGTGATCCGGGAGCTGCGCCGGCAGAGCCCGGTGGTGCGCACGGTGATGGGCGCCACCGTCCTGAGCCGGTCCGGGGTGCAGGAGCTGCTCAGGAACCGCCGGGCCCACAGCTCGCTGATGAACCTGGTCCGTCTCCAGGGCGTCACGGACGGGCCGGTCCACGACATGGCCGAGGCGTCCCTCCTGGCGAAGGAGGGACCTGACCACACCCGGATCCGGCGCCTCGTGTCGAGATCCTTCACCCCCCGGGCGGCGGACGTCCACCGGCCGTTCATGCGCCAGCTGGTGGACGAGCTGACCTCGGAGTTCGCGGCGGCCGGCTCCTGCGAGTTCATGGGCGACTTCGCCGACCACTACCCGGTGCAGGTGATCGCCCATCTCATGGGCGTGCCCCGCCAGGACCATCCGCTGTTCGCCCGGTGGGGGAACTCGCTGACCCATCTCTTGTCACTGGAGCTGTCTACGCATCGGGAGGAGGTGCAGACGGCGCAGAAGGAGCTGTCCGCCTACCTGGGCGAGCTCGTGGCCCAGCGCC
The DNA here is from genome assembly GCA_021816565.1 of Actinomycetes bacterium. The sequence goes on along the minus strand of JAKAXN010000138.1, from coordinate 1,972 downwards.
GGAGCCGGCCGGAGGACGACCTGGTGTCGGAGCTGATAGCGGCGCGCGACGGCGACGACCGCCTCGATGACCGCGAGCTGATGTCGCTTCTGGGAGGACTGCTCTTCGCCGGCTACGACACCACCCGCAACCAGCTGGGCATGGCCATGACCCTCTTCGCCCGACGGCCGGCGGACTGGGCCGCGCTGGCCGGGGACCCGGCTCTGGCGCCGACTGCGGTGGAGGAGGTGATGCGTTTCGCCAGCGTGGTCTCGGTGATCCCCCGGGTCGTCACCGACGACGTCGAGATCGGCGGCTACGCCCTGCCGGCCGGGACCCTGGTGTCGCTGTCGCTGGCCGCCGCCAACCGCGATCCGGAGGTCTACGACGAACCCGACCGCTTCGAGCCGGCCCGGGCCCGGGAGGAGGGGCCGCTCAGCTTCGGCGGCGGGGCCCATCACTGCCTGGGGGCCAACCTGGCCCGGGCGGAGATGCAGGAGGCCCTGCCCCGGCTGGCCCGGACCATGCCGGGGCTGCGGGTCGCCCGCGCCCCGGAGTGGCGGTCGCCGCTGGGGGGGATAGCCGGGCCTCTCCACCTCCACCTGGCCTTCGCAGCGCCCCCGACCGGCTGAGCGGGCGGCCCGGAGCGGAGTGGACTTCCGGCTCTGCCCCGCTCCTGTCCCCCCGCCTACCGTCAGGCCCCGGCGAGCTTGTCGCCCCGACCCGGCCGCCCGGGGCGGGGGGAACGGAGGTTGCGGTCGTGAGCCTGAACCTGGCCACCATCCTGAGAGAATCCGCCCGGGCCAACCCCAGCAAGCCGGTTGCCCTCTTCGACGGCGGGCAGCTCACGTACAGTCAGCTCGACCAGCTCTCGGACCGTTTCGCCGCCGGTATCCGCTCGAGCGGGATAGGACCCGGCGACGCCGTGGCGCTGCAGCTGCCGAACATCCCGCAGTTCCTGGTGTCGTACTTCGGGCTGCTCAAGAACGGGTCGGTGGCGGTGCCTCTCAACGTTCTGCTGAAGCCCCGCGAGACGGAGTACCACCTGCTCGACTCCGGGGCCCGGGCCCTCATCACCTGGTCGGGGGTGGCCACCCAGGCGGCCCAGGGGGCGGCGGCGGCCGGCGTGCAGCACCTGTACGTGGCCGAGACCGGGGCCTCCAGCCCGGAAGGCATCGGCGTCCCGGTGGAGGTCCTGCTGGCCGACCCCGACCAGCCGGCGCCGTTCGAGACCACCGGCCCGGGCGACACCGCTGTGATCGTCTACACCTCGGGCACGACCGGCCGGCCGAAGGGGGCCGAGCTCACCCACTTCCAGCTCTTCATGAACGCCGACACCCCGGGACGGCTGTTCGGCATCGAGGAGGACGACGTGGTGATGGTGGCCCTGCCGCTGTTCCACGTGTTCGGGCTGAGCAGCGAGCTGAACGTGTGCGTGCGCTTCGCCGCGACCATGTCGCTGGTGCCCCGATTCGACGCCACCAGGGTGCTCGAGGTCATCGAGCGGGACCGGGTCACGGTCTTCGAGGGCGTGCCGACCATGTACGTGGCTCTGCTCAACCATCCCGATGCCGACCGATACGACCTGTCGTCGCTGCGCGTCGGCATCTCCGGCGGTGGCCCCATCCCGGCCGAGGTGATCGACGCCTTCGAGCACCGCTTCGGGGTGGTGATACTCGAGGGGTACGGCCTGTCCGAGACGGCATCGACCACCACCTTCAACATCAGCGCCAAGGAGCGCAAGATCTACAGCGTGGGCAAGCCGATCTACGGCGTCGAGGCCCAGATCTGGAACGATCAGGGGGAGCAGCTGCCGCCGGGGTCGGAGCACCCGGGCGAGGTGGTGGTACGAGGCTTCAACACCATGCGCCGCTACCGCCACAATCCCGAAGCCACGGCCGAGGCCTTCGCCGGGGGCTGGTTCCACACCGGCGACATCGGCTACGTGGACGAGGACGGCTACTTCTTCATAATCGACCGGAAGAAGGACCTG
>JAKAXN010000137.1 GCA_021816565.1 Actinomycetes bacterium | reverse complement strand
GGCCACTCCACCCTGGCCGGGGCCACCGCCACCGGCCTGGCCCTCATGCTGTTCCTCGGGGCGGTGGCCAAGTCGGCCCAGATCCCGCTGTACATGTGGCTGGCCGACGCCATGGAGGGCCCCACCCCGGTGTCGGCGCTGATCCACGCCGCCACCATGGTGACCGCGGGCATCTACCTGGTGGCCCGCAGCGCCCCCATCATCCACTTCAGTTCCTCGGCCCAGTGGCTCATCGCCTCCATCGGTGCGGCCACCGCCCTCCTGGCCGCCACCATCGCCTGCAACCAGAACGACATCAAGAAGGTCCTCGCCTACTCCACCATCTCCCAGCTGGGCTACATGTTCCTGGCCGAGGGATCCGGTGACTACCAGGCCGGCATCTACCACACCGTCATGCACGCCTTCTTCAAGGCCCTGCTGTTCCTCTCGGCCGGGGCGGTCATCCACGCCCTGCACGACGAGCAAGACATGAAGCGGATGGGCGGCCTGCGCAAGTATCTGCCCATCACCTACCCGGCGTTCATGATCGGGTACCTGGCGCTGGCCGCCATACCGCCGTTCGACGGGTTCTGGTCCAAGGACACCGTCCTGGCCGCGGCCTGGCACAAGAGCCCGGCGCTGTGGGCGGTGGGCGTCCTGACCGCCTTCCTGACCGCCTACTACATGAGCCGGCAGGTGATGCTGGTCTTCTACGGCAAGGCCCGCTGGAGCGACCACGCCGCCGAGCACGGGGCGGCCGGCCACGGCCACGCCGGGGCCCACGGTGGCCAGCCCCACGAGGCCCCCTTCACCATGACCATCCCGCTCATCATCCTGGGCGTGGCGTCGTGCATCGGCTGGCTGATCAACGCCCCCTTCGGCGGGCTGGACTTCCTCAACAAGTGGCTGGCCCCGCTGTTCCCCGCCACCGTCGCCACCCCCTTCACGGTGGCCACCGGCACCAAGTGGCTCATCGGCGCGGTCGCCGCGGTCTTCGCCTTCGGCGGCCTCTTCGCCGGCATCGGGGCCTGGCGCCGCCACGTCTACCGGCCGGCCCTGGAGCCGGCGGTCCTGGCCCGCGGCTGGTACATCGACGACACTGTGTCGGCCACCGTCTCCGGGCCCCTCGCCGCCCTGGCCAGCGCCGCCAGCTTCGTGGTCGACGCCCGCTGGGTGGACGGCCTGGTCAACGGCACCGCCCGCCTGGCCGCCCAGAGCGGCCGCCAGTTACGCCGGATCCAGACCGGCTACGTCCGCAACTACGCCCTCGGTATAGGGGTCGGGGCGGTCGCCATCCTCTTCTACGTGTCCCTGCGGGCCGGGAGCTGACCCTTTGAAGACCGCGTCCATACCCATCCTCAACATCATCGTCTTCCTGCCCCTTGCCGGGGCCATCGTGTCGATGCTGATCCCCCGCAGCGCGGAGTCGAAGCTGGCCCGGCCGATCGGCCTGGCGTTCGCGGTGGTGGAGTTCGGATTCGTCATCTGGATGGCCGCCGACTTCCCGGTCGGTCAGGCCGGGTTCCAGTTCGTCAGCTCCCACTCCTGGATCGGGGCGTTCGGGATCAACTGGGCCCTCGGCGTGGACGGCATATCGCTGTTCCTGGTGGCCATGACGTCGCTGCTGTTCCCGGTGGCCATGTTCGGGCCGTCGCTGCGGGGCAACACCCGGGAGTTCATGGCCTGGATGCTGCTGCTCGAGGCGGCGTGCATGGGGACGTTCCTGTCGCTGGACCTGTTCGTGTTCTTCGTGATGTTCGAGGTCACGCTGGTGCCCGGTTACTTCCTGGTGGCCCGCTGGGGCGGGCTGCGGCGCAACTACGCGGCCATGAAGTTCTTCATCTACACCTTCGCCGGCTCGGCGTTCCTCTTCGTGGCCATCCTGGCCCTGGTGCTGCTGGCCGCCCCCCGCAACGGCGGGCACCAGACCTTCGACCTGATCACCCTGGCCCGCATCGCCAGCAGCCTCCCCCACGCGGACCAGGTTCTGATCTTCTGCGGCTTCGCCGTGGCCTTCGCCGTCAAGATCCCGCTGGTGCCGTTCCACAGCTGGTTGCCCGACACCTACACCGAGGCGCCCACCGCCGGGTCGATGATCCTGGCCGGGATCCTGTTCAAGCTGGGCGCCTACGGGCTCCTCCGGCTGGGCATCTACCTGCTGCCCCGGGGGGCGGCCGACATGGCCCCGGTGCTTCTCACCCTGGCGACCGTCGGCATCGTCTACGGATCGTTCATCACCGTGATGCAGAAGGACCTGAAGCGGCTGGTGGCCTACGCGTCGATCGTGGACGTGGCGTTCATCGTGCTGGGCTTCTTCGCCTTCAGCTCCCAGGGCGTCACCGGCGGCGTGCTCGAGATGGTCAACCACGGCCTGACCACCGGGGCCCTGTTCTTCCTGGTCGGCGTGCTGTGGGAGCGGCGGGGCACCCTGCGCTTCCGGGACCTGGGCGGCATAGCCAAGTCCGCCCCCATCCTGGGGGCCATCTTCCTGGTCGTGGTCATGAGCGCCGTGGGGCTGCCCGGGCTCAACGGGTTCGTCGGCGAGTTCCTGGTCCTGGTCGGCACGTTCGTCACCCACCGGTGGTGGGCCGTGGTCGGCACCGTCGGTGTGGTGTCGGTGGCCGTCTATCTGCTGTGGGCCTACCAGCGGACGTTCCACGGACCCCTGGTCGAGGGCAACGAGAACGTCCGGGACATCTCCTGGAAGGAGATCGGGGCGGTGGCGCCGCTGCTCGCCGGCATCGTCTTCCTCGGGGTGTACCCCAAGCCGTTCCTGGACCGGGTCACCCCGTCGGTGCAGGTCCTGCTCAGCCACGTGGCCCACGTGGCGCCCAACGCCGGAGTGCCCAAGCCCGGCCCCCACGCCGTCACCTACACCGTGCCGGCCAACCAGAACGTCGACGGCAACTACCGCAGCACGGCGGCTGTCAGCACCGCCGGTCACCCGGCCGCCGCTCCTGCGGCCTCCGCCGCTCCTGCCGCCTCCGCCGCTCCTGCCGCCTCCGCCGCTCCCCGAGGTGCCCGATGATCGCCAGCCTTCTCCTCTCCACCGGCTCCCTGCCGGCCCAGACCACCGGCGGCAGCGGCGGGTGCCAGATCGCCCCTGGTGGCATCAAGGTCCAGGGCCTGTGCAGCGCGGCCAACTCGCTGCACATCTCGGTCGCCTACCGCAGCATCCTGCCCGTCATCATCTTCGCCATCGGGGCCCTGGTCCTCCTGGCCGTCTCCGCCGTGCTCTCCAAGCGGTCCCGGCCCGGCCTCTACCCGTTCCTGACCACGGTCATCTCGGCCTTGGGCCTGGCCGCCTCCATATGGGAGTGGTACGACATCGGGAACGGCTCCGGCACCGTGCAGATCGGTGGGCAGATCTTCTACGACCGGTTCTCGGCGCTGTTCCTCATCCTCATATGCGCCGCCACCCTCCTCGGGGCCATGACCGCCGACAGCTACCTGCGGCGGGAGGGCCTGGACGGGGTCGAGGCCTACGTGCTGATGCTCATGGCCGGCACCGGAGCCATGCTGATGGCCGAGTCCGGCAGCCTGATCATGCTGTTCGTCGGCCTCGAGATCATGTCGATCGCCCTGTACGTGATGGCCGCCTACCACCGGCGCCGCACCCAGTCCGGGGAGGCCGGCCTCAAGTACTTCATCCTGGGCTCGTTCTCCTCGGCGCTGTTCCTGTACGGCATCGCTCTGGTCTACGGCGCCACCGGGTCCACCGAGTTCGTGCTCATCGGGGACTTCCTGTCCAAGAACGTGCTGGCCAACAACGGCATCCTCCTGGCCGGCATGGCTCTGCTCATCGTGGGTCTGGGCTTCAAGGTGGCCGCCGTCCCGTTCCACTACTGGACCCCCGACGTGTACCAGGGCTCGCCCACCCCCTTCACCGGCTACATGGCGGCAGTGGCCAAGGCGGCCGGCTTCGCCGGGCTGCTACGCATCCTGACCGAAGCGCTGACCACCCAGCAGGCCGTGTGGCGGCCCATCATCTGGCTGATCGCCGTGCTCACCCTGGTGGTCGGTTCCGTGGTGGCCATCGCCCAGAAGGACCTGAAGCGGATGCTGGCCTACTCGTCGATAAGCCAGGCCGGCTACATCCTGGTGGGCCTGCAGGCCGGATCGAAGACCGGCACCTCCGGGGCGCTGTTCTACCTGTTCACCTACAGCTTCGTGGTCATCGGCACCTTCGCCGTGCTCCAGGTGGTCCAAGGCCGCGGCGAGGCCCGCAACGACCTGGCCGCCATCCGGGGCCTGGGCCGGCGCCAGCCCCTCCTGGCCGCCGCCATGCTGGTCCTGCTGCTGGCCCAGGCCGGCGTGCCGTTCACCAGCGGCTTCCTGGCCAAGTTCTACGTCATCCAGGCGTCGGTGGAGCGGGGCCAGTACTGGCTGGCGGTCATCGCCATGCTGGCCGCCGCCATCGCCGCCTTCTTCTACCTGCGGGTCGCCCTGCTCATGTACAGCGGCGGGCCCGGTGTCGCCCCGGCCGGGCTGGCCGCTCCCTCGGCCTCGTCGGCGTCGTCGGGACAGGGTGGCGTGGCGGCCTCTCCGGCGGGCGCCGTGGTCGGCGCCGACGGGGGGCCGATCCCCGGATCCGCGGCTTCGGCCTCCGCCTCGGCTTTGGCTTCGGGTGCGCCGGCCGCGGTGGCGGTCGACACCGAGGAGGACGTGTTCGGTGCCGGTCTGGAGCCGGTGGCCACCATCGACGGGGCCTCGGCCGTCGCTCCCGACCTGCTCGAGGATGCCGCTGCCCCGGCCCAACCGGTGCCGGTGGCCGTGGCCGCGGTCCTGCTCGTCAGCGTGGCGTTCACCATCGCCGCCGGGGTGTCCTCGTTCGCCATCGACTTCGCCAAGGCAGCCACTAGCCTCTTGTAGTCACTTCATGTAGTTTCATGGCGTGACGTTGGGTCCATCCTCGGATAGCCGGCCGGGTGGTGCGCCACCCGGTGGTGTGGCCGCCGTGCTGCGACTGGCCGACCGCCAGCACGGGGTGGTCCTGTCCAGCCAGCTGCGCTCGGAGGGGATTTCTCACGAGGTTCTGCGGAGGCTGGCCGGGCAGGGCTGGCTGGTGCCGGTGCGGCGGGGCGCCTGGGCGGTCGGACGCTCGCCGACACCGTGGCAGCAGGTCGTGGCCGCAGGGCTGCTGGCCGGACCGTCGGCCGCCCTCTCGCACACGACGGCGGCCCGCATCCACCGCTTCTCCTCGGTCGCTGGAGGCCCTGGAGCCGAGGTCAGCGTCCGCTACCCGCGGAATCCCCGGATGGAGGGGGTGTGCGTCCACCGGATGCGCGACCTCGACCCCCTGGACCTGCAGGAAGTACGCGGCTTGTCCGTGACCACCCCGGCCCGGACCCTCGTCGACCTGGCCTCCCGGCTGCCCGACCCGCTGATCGGCACCATCTTCGACGAGGCGCTCATAGCCCGGGCCCTAGAGGCCGAGACGGTCCGAGCGGTACTGGACCGGATCGGTCACCGGCCGGGTATCGCCTACCTGCGCTCCCTGGTCGAGTCACGGCTGGAACGCCCCGGCGCTGACTCCCATCTCGAGGCCCGGGTGATCGCCGTGCTCGAGCCGCTGGCCCCCTTCGAGGTGCAGCACCAGGTGATCCTGGAGGGCCGCTTGCTGGTCCTCGACGTGGCCTGGCCCGAGGCCAGGGTGGCCCTCGAGTCCGACGGGTGGGCTGTGCACACCCGGTCACGGTCGAAGTTCGACGGGGACCGGCGCCGGGGCAATCTCCTGGCTGCCCACGGGTGGCTGACCGGGCACGTCACCTCGGCCATGTCGGACCGGGAGATTCTGGCCACCGCGGCCCGGCTCCTGGTGCGCCGGGCGGCCGAGCCGACCGGTCCGGCCCCGACGGCCCCATCGGCCCGGGTTCGCTGAACCCGTCGGCCCGGGCTCGCTGAAACTGTTCAACGCCTTCCGGCCCGGCAGCCTCTGTGAACAGTTGACCCCCGCTTTTCGGGGGGCAAGTGTTCAGCGAGTCCCGGGCCCGGCGGCGTCTGTGAACAGTTGAACCCCGCTTTCGGGGGGCCAACTGTTCACAGACGCTCCCGCCTCCCCGTCCGTGAACAGTTCTCGGGGGCGGGGCGCCCCGCGGCCGACCCGCCCGGCGACCAGCCCGCCGGGCGACCGGCCGCCCCTAGACTCGGCACGCAGATGGCGCCCCAACCCGGCCGCCGGCGTGAGTCGACCGAGCTACGCCGGCGCGAGATCCTCGAAGCGACCCTGGGCGTGCTGATCGAGGTGGGCGAGTCCAAGACGTTCATCCATGAGGTCTGCTCCCGGGCCGGCGTGAGCGTGGGGACCCTCTACCACCACTTCGGTTCCAAGGATCAGCTGATCGCCACGCTGTACTACACCGAGCTGAACGCCTATCAGTCCGGAGCCGGGCCCCTCCTGGCCGCCGACCCGCCGGCGGAGGCCGGCATCCGGGAGACCGTGGAGTATCACCTGCGCTGGTTGGTGGACCACCCGCGGGAGGCCACGTTCCTCCTGCAGCAACCGTTCGCCGGTTACCGCTCGGACCGGGTGCCCGCGGAACTGACCGCGGCCAACGAGGAGTTCCTGGCCACCGTCCACTCCTGGCTGGACCGACAGATGGAAACCGGGCAACTGCGGCGGCTCCCGTTCGATGTGGTCGTGGCCCTCCTGATCGGGCCGCTGCACCACTGGGTGCGGGCTGAGCTCTTCATCGACGCCGCCCGGGCGGCCGGCAAGGCGGGGGCCGCCTCCCGGGCCCTGGCCGATGGGGCCTGGCAGGCCCTGCGCCCCTAGCCCCAGCCCCTCGGCCCACCCTCCACGGCCACCCCGGCCCAGCCCCTCGGCCCAGCCTCCCGGCCGCCCCGGCCCAGCCACTCAGCCGCCCCCGCCGTACCCGCAGCCGGGGGCGGCCGACCAGCGGGCTAGACCAGCTGGTCCTCCATCGGCTCGCCCATCAGGAACGCCCCGTAGGACGTGAGGGCCTGGTCGCTGCCGTTGACCACGTGGTGCGATCCGGCCTGGGCGTCGCGCCACAGCCTCTGGATGGGGCTCTTCAACGACAGGCCCCGCCCCCCGGCCAGGGAGAAGATGGAGTTGGCGGCGTCGGTGGCCCGCCGGGCGGCCACGACCTGGTCCCGCCGGGCCCGGGCCCGCACCTCGAACGGCACCGGCTCGCCCGAGCTGACATAGGAGTAGACGTCGCCCAGGTTGTCGAGCATCTGCACCCGGGCCGCGTCGATCTCGGCCGACGCCTCGGCCAGGCGGGCCATGGTGACCGCCGGCCAGATCCGCTTGGCGTCGAAGGGTCCCGCCGCCGGCCCGGGCGGGATGTACCCGCTCACCCGCTGCTTGACCATGCTCACCGACTCGTCGAGCATGCCCCGGGCCATACCCACCAGCGGGGCGGTCACGGCGTTCAGGAACATGGCTCCCCAGGGCACCTGGAACAGAGCCGAGGTGTTCACCTCCACGCCCGGACAACGGTGATCCTTCAGATCGGGCCAGCTCATGCTGTGCAGGTCGGGCACGAAGGCGTCGCTGACCACGATGTCGTTGCTGCCCGACCCGCACAGGCCGGCCACGTTCCACACGTCCACGATCTCGTAGTCGGACCGGGGCAGGAGGAAGTGTCGCATTTCCACCGGTCGGCCCTCGTCGTCGCAGACGAACCCACCGACGAACACCCACGAGGAGTGCTCGCACCCGGAGGAGAAGCCCCAGCGTCCGGTCAGGCGGAAGCCACCCTCCACCCGGGTGGCCTTGCCCACGTAGTTGTACGAGGAGCTGATCCAGGTGTCGGGATCCTCCCCCCACACCTCCTGCTGGACCGAGTCGGCGTACAGGCCGATGTGCCAGTTGTGGACCCCGACCACGCCGAGAACCCACCCGGCCGCCCCGTCGTACTGGGACGCCAGCATCATGGCCTCCACGAAAACCCGCGGATCGGCCTCCAGCCCGCCATAACGGGCCGGCTGGATCAGCCGCATGACCCCGGTCTGGCGCAGGATCTTCACCGACGTCTCCGACAGCCGCCGCTCCTCGGCGCTGACCACCGCCTGGTTGCGCAGCTCCGGTCCGGCTTCGCGCAGGGCGGTCAGGGCAGGGTGGCTGAATTCGCGCATGGACGCTCCTCCGAGATAGTTTCTAGAAAAATATTCTAGTCATGGCGGCGGCCGGTCCGTCAACCGTTAGAGTCGGCCCGTCGAGGGGAGGGACAGATGAGGCCAGGACCGCCGGACCGGGCACAACCGCCGGATCGGGCGCAACCGCCGGAAGGGCAGCTGGCCGACGACGTCACGGCTGTCACCAATTTGCTCTACCGCTATGCCGAGCTGATGGACGCCGGCCGCTTCGAGGACCTCGAGGCCGAGCTGTTCGCCCGGGCCCGCTTCACGGTGGCCCCGCCGCCGGCGGCCCCCATCGACGGCTCCGCCATGGCCGCCCTGATCATCGCCACCACCATCCGCCACGCCGACGGCACGCCGCGCACCAGGCACGTCATCACCAACCCGATTGTCGAGATCGACCGCTCCGCCGGCACTGCTACCTGCCGCTCCTGCTACACGGTCTTCCAGCAGACCGACCGTCTCCCGCTGCAACCCATCGCCGCCGGGCGCTACCACGACCGCTTCGCCCGCAGCAACGGCGGGTGGCACTTCACCGAGAGGGACTACACCATGCTCGACATGATCGGCGACGTGAGCCAGCATCTGCGTCCCTTCCGGTGAGCGCAGGAGCGGCCCCCGAGCCGGCATCACCCGATCCCGCCCCCGCCCGCCTGACCCTGCGACTGCCGATCGCCGGCGAGTTCGGGTCGGACCCGGGAACCGTGGTGGACCTGGCCCGCCGGGCCGAGGACGCCGGCTTCGGGGCGGTCTCGATATCGGACCACGTGCTCATGGGCGCGCACGCCGACCGCTACCCGTGGGGGGAGTTCCCGTTCTCCCCGGAACAGCCCTGGTTCGAGCCGCTGACCGTGCTGACCGCGGTGGCCGCCCGGACCACCACCATCGGTCTCACCACCGGCATCCTGATAGTCCCGCTGCGCCCCGCCCCCCTCCTGGCCAAGTGGGCGGCCACGCTCGACGTCATCTCCGGGGGGCGCCTGGAGCTCGGGGTCGGCACCGGTTGGCAGAAGGAGGAGTTCGACGCCCTGGGCCTGGACCACTCGCAGCGTGGCCCGATGCTCACCGACTTCATCGGCGCCTGCCGGGCCCTGTGGGGCGCCGATCCGGCGTCGTTCCGTTCGCCGACGGTGACCTTCGAGGAGATCTGGTGTGACCCCAAGCCGGTCCGGCCGGGGGGGATACCGGTCCTGTTCGCAGGCACGCTGACCCCCCGCATGCAGCGGCGCATCGTCGAGCTCGGTGACGGTTGGATCCCGATCATGGGCGAGCGCAGGGCGGCCATCGCGGCCGGCATCGAGACCCTGAGGGAGCGGTTCCGGGAGGCCGGGCGCGATCCGGCCACCCTGAGGGTGCGCTCGGCGTTGCGGCTGGGCGCCGGCCTGGCCGCCTCGCTGGAGAAGAGCGTGGACCTCGTCGAGGCCGGGGTCACCGACCTGGATGTGCCGTTCAGCTTCTTCGTGCGCGAGCGGGAGGGAGTCGGGCCGTTCTTCGAGGAGGCGGCCCCTGCGATAGCCGGCTGGGGGGCCGGCCGGTGAACCTCGGACCCAGCGACCTGGTCGAGCTCCGCCACCTGGTGGATCGCTACGCCGACGCCGTGGACCGCCGGGACGGGGGCACCCTGGCCGCCTTGTTCGCACCGGATGGGGTGGTGGTCGTCCAGGCCGACGGCGCCCCGGAGGAGTCCCGCTGGACCGGCGCCGACCTGCCCGGGCTGCTCGACAGCCTGGTCGCCTACCAGCGGACGTTCCACCACGTGGGCGGGGCGGTGTTCGAGCCCGACCAGCCCGACCAGCCCGAGCAGCCCGACCAGCCCGACGAGCGGCTCGACGGCCCGGCAGCCCGTGGGCGGGTGCACTGCCTGGCGCACCACTACCAGCGGACCGACAGCGGGCCGGTGGACCTGGTGATGGCGGTGCTCTACCACGACCGGTACCGGCGGGTGCCGGGCTCCGGTTGGCGCATGGCCGAGCGGCGGGTCAGCGTGGAGTGGACCGAGCTGCACCCGGCCCACCCCCGGAGGCGGTCTTGAAGGCCCTGGTGACCGGGGCCAGCCGGGGGATCGGGGCGGCGTGCGCGCTGGCCCTGGCCGGCGCCGGTTACGACGTGGCCCTGGCCGCCCGCACGGAGAAAGAGGGGACCGGGGTGCTCGAAGGAGACCTCAGCGGGGCCCGGCCCGACGCGCCGATCGCCGGCAGTCTCGAGTTGACGGCGGCCGCCGTCAACGCAGCCGGCCGGCGCGCCCTGACGGTGCGGATGGACGTCTCCGACCTGGTCTCGGTCGAGCGGGCGACCGACCGGGTGCTGGCCGAGTGGGGCGGGGTGGA
>JAKAXN010000136.1 GCA_021816565.1 Actinomycetes bacterium | reverse complement strand
CCGAGTTCGACGCCGTGGTGGTGGGCGCCGGGCCGGCCGGCTCGGCGGCCGCTCTGACCCTGGCCCGGGCCGGGCGCTCGGTGGTCATGGTCGAGCGGGGCCCCTACCCGGGGTCCAAGAACGTCTACGGCGGGGTCATCTACGGCCGCATCCTCGACACGGTGATCCCGCAGTGGTGGGAGGAGGTCCCGGTCCAGCGATGGGTGGTGCGCCGCTCGACGATGGTCATGACCGACACCCAGGCCCTCAGCCTGGACATGCGCTCGCAGTCGTGGGCGGATCGGCCCTACAACGGCATGACCGTCTACCGGGCCGACTTCGACAGCTGGCTGGCGGACCACGCGGTGGCCGCCGGCGCCCGGCTGCTCACCTCCACCGTGGCCACCGGTCTGCTGCGCGACGCCGCGGGCCGGGTGTGCGGGGTGCGCACCGACCGCGAGGGCGGGGACCTGAGGGCCAGGGTGGTGATCGCCTGCGACGGGGTCAACTCGTTCCTGGCCAAAGAGGCCGGGCTGCTGCCCCGGGCCGACGCCGCCCACCACACCCTCGGGGCCAAGGAGGTGCTGTCGCTACCGGCGGAGGTGATCGAGGAGCGCTTCGGGCTCGGCCCTGAGGAGGGGCTCGACATAGAGGCCATCGGCGCCACCGCCGGCATCCCCGGCGGGGCGTTCCTCTACACCAACCGCGACTCGGTCAGTGTCGGCGTGGTCGTGGGCCTGCCCGGGCTGGCCGCCTCCGGCCGGCGCCCCGAGGAGCTCATCGCCGGGTTCAAGGCCCACCCGGCCATCGCCCCGTATCTGAAGGGGGCGTCGGTCAAGGAGTACTCCGCCCACCTGATCCCCGAGGGCGGCTACGACCACATGCCCGAGCTGGCCGCCGACGGCCTCCTGATCGCCGGTGACGCCGCGGCCATGACGCTCGCCGCCGGCATCTGGCTGGAGGGGGTCAACTTCGCCATCGGCGCCGGCCTGGCCGCCGGCCGGGCCGCAGCCGACGCCGTGGCTGCCGGTGACACCACCAGAGCGGGGCTGGCCGGCTACCGGCGGGCCCTGGAGCAGAACTTCGTGCTGCAGGACCACATCCGCCTGCGCCGGGCTCCGAACCTGATCCTCTCGGACCGGATGCAGCAGAAGTACACCGGGATGATCTGCGACCTGGCCGAGCAGCTCTTCACCGTCACCAACCCGACCCCCAAGCCGGGAGCCACCCGGATCCTCCTGCGGTCCATCCGTCGCCACCGGGTGCGCTGGCGGGACCTGGCCCGGGACGGGGTCGAGACCCTGAGGACCTTCAGGTGACCGCCGGGCGGCCTATGGTGGCGCCGAGATGAGCGCGCAACCCCTCAGCGGCCCGGCCCGCTGGGACGACCTGTCGTTCGAGGAGCGGATGGCGACCGTGGAGTTCCGGGTCGCCGAGCGGGCCCACATCGTGGTGGACTCCGACGTGTGCCGGTCGTGCACCACCAAGGCGTGCGTCACCGCCTGCCCGGCCGACCTGTTCGCCCCCACCTCCGACGGCGGGATCCTGTTCAACTATGAGCAGTGCTTCGAGTGCGGCACCTGCTACATGGTCTGCAACTCGGAGGGCGCGATCTCCTGGAGCTACCCCGACGGTGGTCACGGAGTGGTGTTCCGCCATGGCTGAGCGGTGCTGAACCGGTCCGGTCCCATGGTGGCCGTCTGCCTGGCCCCCGCCGACCTGCGCCCCGAGGTGGACCCTCTGGGGGCGACGGTGCGGGCCGACCCGCGCAGGGCCGATCTCACCGCGTCGGACGCCGCCGCGCTCGAGTACGGGCTGAGGGCCGCCGAGGCCTGGGACGGCTGGGTGCTGGCGGTGGCGGCGGGGCCGCCGGAGATCGACCCGGTGCTGGCCGGGGCGGTGGCCGTGGGGGCCGAGGCGGTCCGCCTCGACTGGGGCGCCGGGTACGCCATGCCGGCTGCGGTCGCCGGGCCGCGGGAGTTGCACCCGGCCGAGCTGGCCGGGGACCCGGCCGCCGTGGCCGGCGCCCTGGCCGAGCTGATTTCCGGCGCCGGCCGCCCGGCGCTGGTGTTGTGCGGGGACCGCTCCGGGGGACCGGGGGTGGGGGCCGTCCCGGGCCTGCTGGCCGACCGCCTCGGCATGGGGTCGGCCCTCGGCGTGGTCCGCCTCACCACCGGCGAACCCGGCCGGGTGGAGATGGAGCGGAGGCTCGACGGCGGGTGGCGGGAGCGCCTGACCACCGACCGCCCGGTGGTCGTGTCGGTGGAAGCCGCCGGGGTCCGGCTGCGCCGGGCCAGCCTGGCCGCCACGCTGGGCGCGCAAGGTGCGGCCATCGCGGTGGAGCACCCCCGTCCAGGGACCGGCCCCACCGACGTGCGCCTGGGGCCGGTCCGGCCCTACCGGCCCCGGACCCGGCCGGTGGCCCCGCCCGAGGGCGACACCCGGCAGCGCCTGCTCAGCCTCACCGGGGCGCTCGTGTCCCGCCAGCCGCCGCGCATAGTGGGACCGGTGAGCGCCACCGAGGCGGCCGACGAGCTGCTCGCCTACCTCGAGCGCAACGGCTACCGGACGGGGGCCGACCGGACCTCCTGACCGGTGCCGGCCCCGGCCGGTGGGTCAGCCCCGGTCGGAGTCGTCGGGCTCGGCCAGGATGGCGGCGGCCTTCTCCACCGCCCGGCGGGCCCGGGTGATGCGCTTCTCGTCCACCGGCAGCTCGTAGCCGCCGGCGTCTATCGACTCCCGCAGCCGCTCCATGGCCAGGTCGGCCAGCTCCTCGGCGATGGCGTCGAGGCGGGCCCGGATGTCGTGGAACTCCCCCGCCATTCAGTCCCCTCCCCGGTCCAGGCCGGCGGCGTCGGCCACGATCTCCATCGGGTGCATCACCCGCAGCCCGGCGCCGGCCAGCCACAGGGCGCACCCCGGGTTGGGGCTGGCCACCACGTCGGCGCCGGCCGCCCCGATCACCTGCACCTTCTGGTCGCGGATCCGCCCGGCCAGCTCCGGCTCCAGGGCGCTGTACGCCCCGCCCGCCCCGCAGCAGCGGCCCTCGTCGGTCAGCTCCACCAGCTCCCCGTAGGGCGCCAGCACCCGGCGGACGTGGGCCTCGGCCCGCTGCACGTGGCGCAGATGGCAAGGGTCCTGGACGGCGATCCGCAGGGGGGGCCGGTCGGAGCGGGCCGGCGGGAGCCGATCGGCGCGGCCGCCGATCCACTCCTGCACGTCGAACACCCGGGCCACGAAGGCCTCTGCCTCGGCGGTGCCGACGAGCCGCCCGTACTCCTTCATGGCGGCCCCGCAGCCGGCGGAGTCCACCAGGATCGGGGCCCGGCCCGGGAAGGCGTCCATCACCCGCCGGGCCAGGGAGGCCGCCCGGTCGTGGAGCCCGGCGTGGCCGTGCAGGGCCCCGCAGCAGGCCGCCGCCGGGCCGGGGAGGGCCACGCCGACGCCCATGGCTCCGAGCACGGCGATGGTGGCCCGGTGCACCGGGCGCTGCCAGGCGTCCATCACGCAGCCGGTGAAGAGCCACACGTCGCTGCCGGTGGCTGCCAGCGCGCCGCGCCGGAGTGGAAGGCGGGGCAGGCTCAGGCGGGAGGCCAGCGGGGCGGGTACCAGCCGGGCCCTCTGCGCCACCGCCCCGGCCGCGGTGAGGCCGGCCAGCAGGCGGGGGTGTTCGAGGGTGCGGTACGCCAGCCGCTGCCACCACGGAACGGCCCGCCCGGCGATGACCTGCCGGGAAGCCTCCATCAGCCGACCGAACGGCACCGAGGACGGGCAGGCGGTCTCGCACGCCCGGCACTGCACGCACGATTGCATCATCTCGATGAAGGCGTCCCCGACCGGGGCCCCCTCCTCCACCGCCCGCATGGCGGCTATCCGGCCCCGCGGGGAGCGGGACTCCTCGCCAGTCACCCGGAACGTCGGGCAGTGGGCCAGGCACAACCCGCACGACACGCAGCCGGCCAGCTCGTCCCCGTCGAGGGGCAGGACCCGACCGGTGGTCATCGGGCCGGCTCCGGGGCGGCCGGGGCGAGCGCTGACCGGCCCGGATTGAGCCGGCCGTCGGGATCGAAGCGGGCCTTGACCCGCCGGTGCAGATCGGCGACGACCTCCGACGGGCGGGGACCGGGCAGGTGCCGGGCCGCCTCCGGGTCGCAGTGCAGCATCCCCACCCCCACCTCCGCCAGCCACCGGCCGGCCCCGCCGGTCGCCTCCGGGACCGAGCGCAGCTCCGCCGGAGCCAGGGACCGCCGGGCCGGACCGGGCCGGGCCGGCGGCCCCTCCACCGCAGTGAAGCGCCCGTCGAGCAGCGCGGCCGCCTGGTCCTCCACGTCGGCCCGGTAACCGGCCAGGCCGACCCAGGTCCGGGAGCCGTCCCACAGGACGGCCAGCGGCCGGTAGAGGGAGGCGAACAGCGGGAACGGGTCGACCCCGTCGCCCTGCCACCACCGCTCGACCTCCGGGCGGGGCCGGCAGCGCAGCACCACCTCGGCCAGGAACCCGAGCGTGCCCACCGAGGCGACCATCAGCCGGCACAGGTCGAAGCCGGTCACGTTCTTGACCAGCGGCGCCCCGGCCCGGACCAGCGAGCCGGTCGAGTCCACCACCGTGACCTCCAGCACGCTGTCCCGGACCGGTCCCCAGCCCAGCCGGCGCAGCCCGCTGCGGCCGCAGGCCAGCACACCGCCGACGGTGGCCTGCTCGGGGTGGTCGGCCTCCAGGGCCACGAACTGGCCCCCCACGGCGGTGGCCTCGGCCAGCTCGGCCACGGTCGTGGCGGCGCGCACCCGGACGATCATCTCCCCCGGCTCGTGGGCCACCACCCCGGCCGGGGCCGACACCTCGACAGCCCCCGGGTCGACGGGGCCGCCCACGTCCCACTGGGTGCGGCCGCCCACGCAGGTGACCGGGCCGGCCGGCCCCACCGCGGCGGCGAAGCGTTCGAGCGGTCCGGTCAGATCCACACCCCCTCCGGCAGGTCGGCCAGGTCACCGCAGCGGGAACCGCCCCGCGGCAGGACCTTCCCGGGGTTGCACAGCCCTTCGGGGTCGAACGCCTCCCGCAGCCAGTTCTGGGCCCGCAGATCCACCGCCTCGAACACCAGGGGCATGGCGTCGCGCTTCTCGAGGCCGATACCGTGCTCGCCCGACAGGCTGCCGCCGGCCCGCACGCACGTCTCGATTATGGCCTGCCCGGCGTCGTGCACCTTCTCGAGGACACCCGGGAGGCGCCGGTCGAAGACGATCAGCGGGTGCAGGTTGCCGTCGCCGGCGTGGAACACGTTGCCGAGGACCAGGTCCCGCTCGGCGCAGATCCGGCCGACCTCGTCGAGCACCTCCACCAGGCGGGTCCGGGGCACCACGCAGTCGTGCAGGTAGTAGTTGGGGGCGATGCGGGCCACCGCGCCGAACGCCGACTTGCGTCCCTTCCACCAGCCGGCCCGCTCGGCGTCGTCGCCGGCCACCCGCACCTGGCGGGCCCCGTGGGACCGCAGCACCTCGGCCACGATCCCGGTCTGCACGTCGACGCCGGTGGGCAGGCCATCGACCTCGAGCAGCAGCACTGCGGCCGCGTCGGTCGGGAAGCCGGCGTGGACGAAGGCCTCGACCACCTCGACGATGGTGGCGTCCATCATCTCCAGGGCGGCGGGCACCACCCCGGCTCCTATCACCGCGGTCACCGCCCGGGCCGCGTCGTGCATGGTCCCGAAATCGGCCAGCAGGGTGGCCACCCGGGGCGGGAGGGGGGTGAGCCGCACACCGATGCGGGTGGCGATACCCATGGTCCCCTCGCTGCCGACGAAGGCGCCCCGCAGGTCCAGCCCGTCCGGTTCGGGGTCGGCGCCGCCGAGCAACGCCACCCGGCCGTCGGGGAGGACCACCTCCAGAGCCAGGATGTGGGCGTTGGTGACGCCGTAGAGCAGGCAGTGGGGGCCGCCGGAGTTGTTGGCCACGTTGCCGCCCACCGAACAGGACTGCTGGCTGGACGGGTCGGGAGCGAAGTGCAGCCCCAGATGGGCCACCGCCCGGGACAGGTCCAGGTTGAGCACCCCGGGCTGCACCCAGGCCATCCGCTGCTCGGCGTCGACCTCGAGGATCCGGTTCATCTTGGTGGTCACGATGACCACCGGGGGCACCTCGCCCACCGGGGTGGCCCCGCCGGCCAGCCCGGTGCCCGATCCGCGGGCCACGAACGGCCGGCCGTGGCGGACGCACGCCGCCACCGCCGCCGCCACCTCCTCGGTGCTGAGCGGGAAGCAGACCACCGAGGCCCGGCCGCTGATCATCGACGCGTCCCGGCCGTAGAGGCCGAGCTCGGCCGGGTCGCAGCGGACCCGGTCCGTGGCGAGCGCGGCCTGCAGCTCGGCCACCAGGGCCGAGTCGGCGGGAGCGGCGGTGCTCCGGCGGGGCGGGCGGGAGGTGAGCATGTGGGTCCGGCTCCAGTCTGCCCGCTCTAGTTGGTCGGGCAGCGGGTTCCCGCCGCCGGGACCTTCAATCCGACCAGGTAGGAATCGACGGCGGATCGGATGCACGAGCTGTAGGGGTAGGCGGTGTGGCCCTCCCCCACCCGGGTGAGCAGCACCCCGTGCTGCAGCTCCTTGGCCAGGGCCTGGGCCTCGGAGTAGGGAGTGGCCGGATCCCCGGTGGTGCCGACCACGAGGATCGGCGGTGACCCGGCGGCGGTGATCGGGCCCGGGTGGCCGGTGGCCGGCACCGGCCAGAGCGAGCAGGCCATCTCGCTGTAGAGGTTGGCCACGCCGAACACCGGGGCGGCCGCCCGGGCCGCCGGGGCGTCGGCTTCGATGGTGGCCACCGGGGGGGCGGGGGCGTCCAGGCAGTTGACCGCGGTGTTGGCCTCGAACTCGTTGGTGTAGCTGCCGTCGCTCTGGCGCCCGGTGTAGGAGTCGAACAGCTCCATGATCTCGGTGCCGTCACCGGCGGAGGCCTGGGCCAGAGCCGACCCGAGGAACGGCCAGACCTTCGTCGAGTACAGGCCCCAGGCCGTCCCGTACAGCAGCGCCGCGGCCCCCACCGTGCGGGTGGATCCCCGCACGGGGAGGGGCCGGGACCGGACCCGGTTGAGCAGCGCCTCGAAGGTCTGCACCGGGTCCCTACCGGTCTTCCACGGGCAGCCGCTGGTCGACGAGCAGTACGAGAAGAAGGAGTTGAGGTCGCCCTCCAGGGCGGCCGACTGGACGTCCAGGCCCTTGATGACCGGCAGGGCCGGGTCGATGGCCCCGTCGAGCACCATGGCCCGCACCCGGGTCGGGTACAGCCCGGCGTAGGTCGCCCCGAGGAGGGTGCCGTAGGAGAAGCCCAGGTAGCTGAGCCCGGCATCTCCGACGTCGCGGCGTATGACGTCCATGTCCATGGCCGCGTCGACGGTGCTCACGTACGGCAGCTCCGCCCCGCTGTGCTGCTGGCAGCCGGTGTCGAACGTCTTCAGCTCGGCCAGGTATGACGACATCTGCGCCGGGGTCGACGGCTCCGGCTCGGTGGCGTAGTACTGCTCGAGGCCCGCCGGGTCGAGGCAGGTGACCGGAGCGGTCCGTCCCACTCCCGGCGGGTCGAATCCGATGATGTCGAAGTGCTGCAGCAGCACCGGGTTCAGGTAGCTCACGGCGGAGGGGAGGAAATCCACTCCGGAGACGCCCGGGCCGCCCGGGTTGACCAGCAGCGACCCGATACGTGTCCCCGACGCCGGCCGGCGGTCGAGGGCCATGCCGATGGTGCCTTTGGAGAGATCCTGGGGGTCCCGCGGCACGGCGATGGTGGCGCACTGGTAGCCCGACGGCCCGGCCGGACCCTTGCACGGGACCCAGTCGACGGGCGTAGCCGGCAGGGCCGTGCCGGCGGCCGTGGTGGGCGCCGGGGCGGAGGTGGAGGCCGGGGCGGGCCGGGTGGTCGGCGTGGCGCGGCGGGCCGGCGAGGACCCGCAGGCGGCGATCAGGGTCACGGAGAGGGCCGCGGCCGCCACCCGCACCAGCCCTTGGGCAGAATTCATTACCCCGGGGAGACTATTCGCCGGGGCGGTTGCTGTACGGTTCGGGAATGCCCGATCCCGCCCTGGCGAACTACGTCGACGCCGAGCGTGACCGCATCGTCGACACCCTCCTCGACTGGCTGCGGGTCCCGTCCATATCGGCCGACCCGGCCCACGCCGCCGACGTGCGCCGCTCCGCCGAGTTGTGCGCCGGCCTCATGACCGCGGCCGGGCTCGAGGAGGTGACCCTGCTCGAGACCCCGGGGCTGCCGGCCGTCTACGGGCAGTGGTGCCACGCCGGCCCCGGCGCCCCGACGGTGCTGGTCTACGGCCATCACGACGTGCAGCCGGTCGACCCGCTCGACGAGTGGACCAGCCCGCCGTTCGAGCCGGTGATCGTCGACGGCGAGTGCCGGGCCCGCGGAGCCATCGACGACAAGGGCCAGACCCTCTACCAGATCGAGGCGGCCCGGGGGCTGCTCCGCGACTCGGGCCGGCTGCCGGTCAACCTCAAGTTCCTCGTCGAAGGTGAGGAGGAGGTGGGCAGCCCCAACTTCGAGGCCCTGCTGGAGCGGGAGGCGGACCGCCTGGCGTGCGACATCATCGTGGTGTCCGACACCGGCATGATCAGCCCCGAGGTGCCCTCCACCACCGTGGGGATGCGGGGGCTGGTGGCGTTCGACGTGACCCTGCGCAGCGCCTCCACCGACCTGCACAGCGGTATGTGGGGCGGGACCGTGCCCAACTCGGCCCTGCTGGCCGCCCGCCTGGCGGCCGCCCTGCACGACGGGCAGGGACGGGTGACCCTGCCGGGCTTCTACGACCGGGTGCGTCCCCTGTCGCCGGTGGAGCAGGCGTCGATGGACTCGCAGCCCTTCGACGAGGCCGGCTTCCGGGCCGCCGCCGGCGGGGTCCCCTACCTGGAGGGAGAGGCCGGCTACAGCCCGCTGGAGCGGGTCGGGGTCCGGCCCACCGCCGAGGTGGTGGGCATCCACGGCGGCTACGGCGGACCGGGCATCAAGACCATCGTCCCGGCCACCGCCGGGTTCAAGGTGGCGTTCCGGCTGGTGCCGGACCAGCGCCCCGAGGAGGTGGAGCCGGCGTTCCGGGCGTGGCTGGCCGAGCGGGTCCCGGCCGGGATAGAGCTGCACGTCACGCCGGAGGGCGGCGTGGCACCCGCTCTCACCCCCGTCGGCCATCCGGCGGTGGAGGCGCTGTCACGGACCATCGAGGCCATCTGGGGCAAGCCGCCGCTCTTCACCAGGGAGGGCGGCAGCGGCCCCGAGGAGGCTCTCGGACGGGTCCTGTCGGCGCCGGTGCTGTTCCTCGGGGTGGGCCTGCCCGACGACCGCATACACGCCCCGAACGAGCGGATGGTCATGGACCAGTTCTGGAAGGGTCTGCTGGCCGCCGGGGAGCTGCTCATGGAACTGGGCCGGACCGCGGAGGCGCCGTGAGCGGGGCGGCGGCGGTGCCGGCCGAGACCCACGAGTGGGTCTCCTTCGACGACCCCGACGAGCAGCGGACCTGGGTGTTCGACGTCACGTTCCTCCTGTCGAGGTGGGAGTGCATCTTCGGCCGGGGTTGCCAGGGGGTGCTCACCGGCCCGGCGCCGGAGCTGGAGCAGGGCTGCTGCTCCTACGGGGCGCACTTCACCGACGACGCCGACGTGGCCCGGGTCAAGCGGGCGGCCCGGTCGCTCAAGGCGGCCGAGTGGCAGTTCCACCGGGAGGGCCGCCGGGACGGGGTGGTCACCACCGAGGCGGACGGCACCCGCATCAGCCGGTTGGTGGACGACGCCTGCATCTTCCTCAACCGGCCCGGATTCCCGGCCGGGGCGGGCTGCGCCCTGCACCAGGCGGCGCTGCGCAAGGGGGTCGAGCCGCTCGAGCTGAAGCCCGACGTGTGCTGGCAGCTACCCCTGCGCCGGGAGGACACCACCGAAGACGACGGGCGGGTCACATCCCGGGTGACGCAGTGGGACCGCCGCCACTGGGGCGGCGGCGGCGAGGAGTTCCACTGGTGGTGCACCGAGGCTCCCGAGGCGTTCAAGGGGCGCCGGCCGGTGTACGAAACGCTGGGCCCGGAGCTGCGGGCCATGGCCGGCGAGGAGGTCTACGCCCGGCTGGCCGCCTACCTGGACACCCGGAAGAAGGGGCGGGTTCCGCTGGCCCACCCGGTGGTCCGCCGCCGCGCCCCGAAGGGCTGAGAACCGGCCCGCCGGCCGGGGGTCGGTCAGGCCCGGTGTGGCTCGGGGTCGGAGAACTCGTCCTCGTCGAGGTCCTCCATGGCCAGGCACCAGCTGGCGTGTTCGGCGCCGGGCTCGGCACCACATTCGGCGCAGGGCTCCACGTTTTCCTCGGTGAGCCGCTTCAGAGCCCGCGCCTCTTCGAAACGCCGATGCCGTCCCTTTTTCACCCTAAAGCTCCCGTTGGTCGAGAAAAGCCACGCGCCCGTAGCCGGTTGCTCATTGTATCGCC
>JAKAXN010000135.1 GCA_021816565.1 Actinomycetes bacterium | reverse complement strand
CGGTGGCCCATCTGGCCGGATGGGGCCACTTCGTGTGGTGCCAGTGGGAGGCCGACGCCGCGGTCCTGCGCGGCTGGCTGCCGGGGGTGGACGTCACGGCCATACGGCCGGCCGTCAGCGTCACCGCCGCCCCGGTGCCGCGGGCGCAGCGCCGGGGCGTGGTGGTGGTCGCGGCGGAGGGCCACGACGTCATCGGGGGCCACGAGGACGCTGCCCTGAGGGCCCTGGCCGAGGTGCTCCCGGCCGTCCGGGATCGGGCGTCCGGGGCGGAGTGGACCGTCGTCGCCGACCGTCCCACCCCGATGCTGGCCGACGCCTGCCGCCGGGCCGGTGTGGAGGTGGTCGCCTCGGCCCGCCTGCCGGCCCTGGTGGCCGGGGCCCGGGTGGTGCTGTCTGCACCCACCTACGGGTCGGGGCAGCCGGCTGTCCTGATGGGCTGCCTGGAGGCCGGAACCCCCTTCGTCTGCACGCCCTTCTCTGCCGCCGACCTGGGCATCGGGAGCCTGGCCGGGGTGGCGCTGTGCGCCGCGGCGGAGGACCTGGCCACCCGCACGGCCCAGCTGCTGATGGACGACGGCCGGTGGGACGCGGTGACCGCCGAGGCCCAGCGGGTCGTGGAGCAGACCTACGCCCCCGGCATACGGGCCTCCGAGCTGGCCGCCGCCATGGCTCGGGCCGGGCTGGCCCCCGCGGCGCCCGCCTGGCCCCGGGTGGGGCGCCCGGCGGAGCGGCCGGAGGTGTACCGGGCCCCCGTGCTGGACATCCGGCCGTCCGGTCTGCCCGACCCCGGACCGCTGCCCGATGTGGTGCCGGTAGACGAACGGCCCCGCTACCAGCTGTGGAACGAGCGGCGCGGGCCCACCGCCGAGGTGCTCGAAGCGCTCGGGCGGGAGCTGACGGGCCTGCGGTACCGGCCCGAGATCAGCATCCTCATGCCGGTGTACAACACCCCACCCGTCGTACTGCGCGCCGCTGTTGAGTCGGTGCGGGCCCAGATATACCCCCGGTGGCAGCTGTGCGTGGCCAACGACGGGTCCGGCCGGGCGGAGACGCTCGAGATCCTGGAGGACCTGCGCGCCGACGAGCGGGTGCGGGTGGTGGACCTGCCCGGGTCGTCGGGGATCTCCGGGGCCACCAACGCGGCCCTGGCTCTGGCCACGGGTGACTTCGTCGCATTCCTGGATCACGACGACGAGCTCAAACCCCACGCCCTGGCCCAGGTGGCCCGCTGGCTCGACGCCGACCCGACCATCGACCTGCTCTACAGCGACGAGGACAAGCTCGACCCCGCCGGTGAGCTCTACGACCCCCACATCAAGCCGGAGTGGTCGCCGGACCTGCTCACCACCCAGAACTACATCTGCCACCTGACGGTGGCCCGGCGTTCGCTGGTCGAGAAGGTGGGCGGTCTGCGGTCGCAGTTCGACGGAAGCCAGGACTACGACCTGCTCCTTCGGCTGAGCGAGCAGACCGACCGGATAGCACACATACCGGAGCCGCTGTACTCCTGGCGCGCCGTGCCCGGCTCGGCCGCCGCTGACGCCGAGGCCAAGCCCTACGCCATCGACGCCGGCCGGCGGGCGGTGGCCGACGCCCTGCGCCGGAGGGGCTACGGGAACCGGGTGGACACGACGGGCCGGATCGGCTTCTTCCGGGCCCGTTACCCGATTCCCGGGGACCCCAAGGTGTCGATCATCGTGCCGACCAAGGACGGCCGGTTCCTGCTCGAGCGGTGCCTGGAGAGCGTCATCCGCAAGACGACCTACCGCAACTACGAGATCGTCGTGATCGACAACCAGAGCACTGACGGGGCCACCCTCTCGTACCTCGAGACCGGACCGTGGCGGGTGGTCCGCTACCCCCACCGGTTCAACTACGCCCGGATGATGAACCTGGCGGCCCGCCTGGTCGATGGTGACGCGCTGCTGTTTCTCAACAACGACACCGAGATCATCACCCCCGAGTGGATCGAGGGCCTGCTCGAGCACGCCATGCGCCCCGAGGTCGGTGCGGTGGGCGGCCGGCTGTACTTCGGCGACGGCGAGCCCCAGCACGAGGGGATCATGACGGGTATCGGGGGGTGGGCCCACAACACCAATCACCGGGGGTTCTGGGGCCGCGGGGAGGCCACGCGCAACGTCAGCGCAGTGACCGGCGCGTGCACCATGATCCGGCCGTCGGTGTTCGCCCGGGTGGGAGGAAACGACGAGCGGCTCCGTGTCGCCTACAACGACGTGGATCTGTGCCTGAGGATCCGCCAGGCCGGCTATCAGGTCGTCTACACGCCCCACGTGGAGCTGTTCCACCACGAGAGCTCGACCCGGGGCAAGTTCGAGCACGAGGAGGACGGGCCGCTGTTCGGGCTGCGCTGGCAGGTGAGGGACAACGTCGACCCGTACTACAGCCCCCTGTTCGAGGACTTCCCGCCTTTCCTCATTAGGCTCTGAGCCGGTGAAGCTGGTCATACAGGTGCCGTGCCTGAACGAGGCGGAGACCCTGCCGGCTGTGCTGTCCGGCGTCCCCCGGCACATCCCCGGCATCGACCGGGTCGAGTTCCTGGTGATCGACGACGGTTGCACCGATGCCACGGTGGAGGTGGCCCGCCGGCTGGGCGTCCGCCACTTCGTGCGCCACACCCGGACCCGGGGGCTCGGCCAGTCCTTCCACGACGGCGTGCTGAAGGCGCTGGAGTTGGGAGCCGACATCCTTGTCAACACCGACGGGGACAACCAGTACCCGAGCGACCGGATCCCCGATCTGGTCGCCCCGATCGTGGAGGGCCGGGCCGACATCGTGGTGGCCGACCGCCAGACCCACCGGATCGACCACTTCCCGCCGCTGAAGAAGAAGCTGCAGAAAATTGGCAGCCGGGTGGTCAACCTGGCGGCGTCGACGGAGTTGCCCGACGCGGCCAGCGGCTTCCGGGCCTATTCGCGTGAGGCGCTCATCAACCTCAACACCGTCACCAAGTTCAGCTACTGCATGGAGACGATCATCCAGGCTGGCAACAAGCGGTTGCAGGTGGTGAGCGTCCCGGTCGACACCAACCCGAAGACCCGGGAGTCGCGGCTGTTCCGTACCGACCGGGAGCACGTGGCGAAGTCGGCGGTGGCCATCCTGCGGGCCTACATCATGTACCGGCCCCTCGTGTTCTTCGCCTGCCTGGGCACGCTGTTCCTGACCCTCGGGTTGGTGCCCTTCGCTCGCTTCCTGATCCTGGTGGAGGACGGGTCCGGCGCCGGTGTCGGACGCCATGTGCAGTCGCTCGTCGTCGGCGGCGTGCTGATCGTCGCCGCCCTCATCACCCTGGCCCTCGGGGTCATCGCCGATCTCATACGGATCAACCGGGCCCTGATCGAGGACGGCCTGGTGCAGCAGAAGCGCCAGATGTTCGCCGCCCCGGCCCCGGACTCAGCGGTGCCGGGCGGAGCGGCGGATGCGCCGGGCCACCGCCGAGCCGACCTCCGCCAGGCCCCCTCGCCGGTAGGCGGCGGCGGCCCGGCCGGCCGCCGCCCGGATCTGCTGATCTAGAGCGGCCGGCGTCTGCAGCGGGGTCGGCGCCGGGCCCGGCCCGGGGGGCGGGGGGGGAGCCGGAACTGGAGGCCAGGGCAGCAGGGATCCCACGTCGGCGGCGCGCTCCGGCGCGTCGCAGAACTCCACCAGGGGCCGCAGCACCTCCGACCAGACGAAGCGGCGGGCCACGGCGCCGGCGTTGGCCCGGCTACGGGCCCGGGCTGCGGGATCGTCGAGCAGGGACGCCACCGCCGAGCACACGGCGTCCACGTCCTCGCCCGGCACCACGGTGCCGAGGCCCTCCCGGGCGATTATCTCGGCGAAGCCGTCCCCCCTGGTGGCGACGATCGGGAGGCCGGCCCAGATGTAGTCGAGGATCCGGGTGCGGAAGGAGTAGGCCGTCTCCACGTGCTCGACGTGCAGGGACAGGGCCACGTCGGCCTCGAGCAGGAAGTTGGCCCGGTCCTCGTAGGCCACCCAGCTCTCGTTGAAGAAGACGTGGGTGCCGGCGATGCCGAGCTCGGAGGCCAGGGCCCGGGCCGCGATCAGGGTCCGGGACTCCTCGATGGCCGGGTTGGGGTGGCGCACCCCGAGGAAGTACAACCGTAGGTCCGGGTGGGAGGCCCTCAGCCGGTCCACCGCCCTGATGGCGGTCAGGGGATCGAACCAGTCGTAGACCCCGCCGCCCCAGAGCAGCACCCGGTCGTCCGGGCCGATGCCCGGGATCACGCCCTTGAGCGCTGGGCGCTCCCGCACCGGCGGCTCGTCGGGCAGACCGAAGGCCACCACGTCGATGAGCCGGCGCAGGGAGGGATCGGCGCCGTAGTTGGCCGGGTTGACCCGCCCGGCCGCCGAGAGGAAGCCCAGCCACAGGTCCCGCTGCTTCTCGCTGGCGCACACGAAGAAGTCGCCGCGCAGCATCTGCTCGCCCAGCACCCGAACCGACGACGCCAGGTTGACCGACCTCTCCGGCTCGGTCTGCTCCCGGCCCAGCTCGAGGGCCTCCAGGTGCAGCGGGTCGTACAGGTCGACGACCATCACCTTGTCCGTGGTCTTCAGCACAGGTACGTGGTTGAGCACGTAGCCCTGGAACACGACCACGCTGCACCACCGCTCCAGCTCGGCGAAGCGGTCCTGGTCGGCGGCTTCGGTCCTGAACGCCTCGCTGCTGCGCTCGCAGGTCGGCGAGGTGGTGGCCAGCACCACCTCGTGGCGGCGGGAGAGGGCCTCGGCGATCTGCCAGGCCCGGATGGCCGGCCCGGCCATCCGCTCGGTGAGGACGTCGTCAGTGACGATGAGGATGCGCTGCACGGTGACCGGCGCGGCTACCTTCGGCCGGATGGCCCATGCCGGAGACCGACCGAGCGGATCTGGAGCACCGGGGCAGCCTAGCGGTCGCCGCCGGATCCTGGTGCTGTGCTTCGACCCCCTGACCGACACCATGCCGGGTCCGGCCATCCGGGCCTGGCACCTGGCCGAGCAGCTGGCGCGTACGTCGCAGGTGGTGCTGGCCGGCACCGCCGGGGCTACCCGCACATCCCCGGCCATGGAGGTCCGGGCGGTGTCGGGACCCGACCTGGACACCCTGCTCGGCGACGTCGACGCGGTTTTCGCCCCGACCAGCGTGGTCCGCCGGCACCCGGCGGTGGTGGAGTCGGGTCTCCCGCTGTGCATCGACATGTACATCCCCACCCATCTCGAGAACCTGGAGGCCCTGGGCCAGGCGGGTGGCGAGGAGCACGTGGCGGCGGTGGAGCACCAGGTGTCGGTGATCAACGACGACCTGCGCCGCGGGGATTTCTTCCTCTGCGCCAGCGAACGCCAGCGGGATTTCTGGCTGGGCAGCCTGGCGTCGCTCGGCCGGCTCAACCCGGCCACCTACGCCGATGACCCGACCCTGCGTCGGCTCATCGACGTGGTCCCCTTCGGCCTGGACCCGGCCCCGCCGGGCGGCGAGCGGGGGGCGCTGCGCCGGGCCTTCCCCGGCATCGGGGAGGGGGACCCCGTCGTCATCTGGGGCGGTGGGGTCTACAACTGGTTCGACCCGCTGTCGCTACTGGTGGCCGTGGACGATCTGCGGGCCTCCCGCCCGGACATCCGGCTGGTGTTCCTCGGCATGCGCAACCCCAACCCCGACATCCCCGAGATGCGGGTGGCCTCGCAGCTGAGGGCCGAGAGCGACCGCCGGGGACTCACCGGTATCCACGTGTTCTTCAACGAGGGGTGGGTGCCCTACGACCAGCGGGCCGCCTACCTGGCCGACGCCGACGTGGCGGCCAGCACCCACCTGGCCCACGTCGAGACCCATTTCTCGTTCCGCACCCGGGTCCTCGACTACCTGTGGGCCGGCCTGCCCATGGTTCTCACCGGGGGCGACACCCTCTCTGACGGCATACAGCAGGCCGGTCTGGGGATCACCGTGGGGCCGGCCGACCCGGCGGCCATCGCCGCAGCCATCGACCGCCTGCTCACCGATCCACCCGACCGTCGAGCCGTGCGCCGGTACGGGGCCCGCTTCAGCTGGGAGCAGGTGGCCGCGCCGCTGCTGAGCTTCGCCTCCGATCCCCGGGCGGCCGCTGATCGCGACCGGACCGCGGTGCCGGCGGCCCGGCCCGGCCCGGACGCGCCGCCGGCCCCGGCCCCTGTCGGGGAACCGGCGCCGGCGGAGGACGCTCTGGAGGCCGGCCTGGTCAGGCTGGCCAGGGGTTCGGCCCGTCGGCTGTCCCCCCGGTTGCGCCGGCTCCCCCAGCCGGTCAGGCGCTGGGGGAGCCGGATGCTGCGCCGCTGAGGCGCCCGGTCAGTACCCGGCCATGCCTACGACCGGCTTGTTGAGGGCCACGTTCCCGGTGGAGCCGTAGAAACGGGCGTCGCCGTAGGCGAAGATCCCGCCGTCGGAGGCCACCAGCCAGTAGCCCCGGCCGTCGCGCGTGGCGGCCATGCCGACAACCGGCTTGTTGAGGGCCACGTTGCCGGTGGAGCCGTAGAAACGGGCGTCGCCGTAGGCGAAGATCCCGCCGTCGGAGGCCACCAGCCAGTAGCCCCGGCCGTCGCGCGTGGCGGCCATGCCGACAACCGGCTTGTTGAGGGCCACGTTGCCGGTGGAGCCGTAGAAGGTGGCGTCCCCGTAGGCGAAGATCCCTCCGTCGGTGGCGTCGAGCCAGTAGCCCTTGCCGTCTGGGGTGGCGGCCATGCCGACGATGGGCTTGTTGAGGGCCACGTTGCCGGTGGAGCCGTAGAACCGGGCGTCGCCGTAGGCGAACACCCCGCCGTCGGAGGCCACCAGCCAGTAGCCGCCCCCGTCGGGGGTGGCGGCCATGCCGACGATGGGCTTGTTGAGGGCCACGTTGCCGGTGGAGCCGTAGAACCGGGCGTCACCGAAGGCGAAGATGCCGCCGTCGGAGGCCACCAGCCAGTAGCCGCCCCCGTCGGGGGTGCCGGCCATGCCCACGACCGGCTTGTTCAGGACCACGTTGCCGGTCGAGCCGCAGAACGGCAGGTTTCCGTAGGCGAAGATGCCGCCGTCGGAGGCGTCCAACCAGTAGCCGTTCGGCGTGCCGGCCGGCGGCTTGCACGGGACGTTGATGGGTGCCGGGGGCGGGGTCCCGGCGTCGCCGGTGAGCTGGCTGTCGCGGTGGAACATGGGCCACGAACCCTGTGCCCCCACCTGGCTGCCCGGGCTGTTCGCCACCTCCAGGTGCACGACCTCGCTTCCGGAGCCGTTGTAGCCGGCCACGGTTATGCCGACCGTGCCGTTGGCGTCGCGGGTGACCAGCGGGGCGTTCTGGAACGCCAGGGCCCCGTGCAGACCGCTCCAGAGGACCGCCCCGGTCTTGCCGTCGAGGATCTCCACCCCGGCGGTGGTCGTGGCGATGATGTCCTGGTAGCCGTTGCCCAGGTCGGCCGAGGTCACCCCGCCGATGATCCCGCCCAGGGCCGGCGTCTTCCAGATGACCGCCCCGTTGGAACCGTTGAGGAGGTAGACCGAACCGGAGCTCAGGTCGGTCGAGGCGGTTCCCTCGGCGACCTGGAGAGCGCCGTTGCCGAGGGCGTCGACCAGGGCCGGGCTGCTGGTCGTCTGGCCGTCCAGGGTGGCGGACCAGGCCAGCCCGCAGTGGGGATTCACCGCGATGAGCTGGTTGGTGTTGGATGCTCCGGGCCAGAAGGTGCCGGTGCCGGCCACGATCCCCACGGCGTTGCCGCCCAGGAACTGCCCGACCGCCGGGGAGGATTGCACCACCTGGTTGGTGTCGTAGGAGCACAGCAGGGCGCCGTGGTCGCTGAGCACCCGGATGTGGCCTCCGTCGGTGTAGGTCTTACCGAAGGCCACCCCGGCGGTGGAGTCCCCACCCTCCACGATCTCGGTCTGGCCGTTGCTGTAGAGGTCGGCCAGGGCCGGGGTCGCGAAGTTGGAGTCGGCCTGGAAGAAGGGGAAGCCCGGCAGCACCGCACCGTTGGAAGCGTTGAGCGCTTCGGAGGTCTGTCCCATCGAGCCCCCGACCACGGCGCCGACGCCCTGCAGGGTGCCGTACGCCAGCCCGGTGTCCACGCCCGACGTCGGGGTGGGCGACGCCGGCGTGGCCGGCGGGGCCTGTGACCACAGGCGGGCGCCCGTGGCGCTGTAGGCGTAGTACCCGCCCAGGGCCGGGTTGGAGGCGTTCCCGGCGCCGATGAAGACCTCCGGGCCGTTGGTGGAGGGGGCCGTGTCGATCTGCGGGTTGCCGGGGATGGTGACCGGCCAGCCCGGGACCGGGGAGCCGTTGGAGAGGTGCAGGGCATAGACCTTGCCGCTTCGATCGCCGACGATCACCGACTGTCCGGCCGAGTCCAGGGTGCCTGCGATCGGTGACGACTTGGCGATCACGTTGCTCCCGTCGGCGATGGGCGTGGCCCATACCTGCTTGACGGTGAGGCCGGCCGAGGCGTGCACCGCCCCGGTCGCGGCGGTGGCGACAGCCGGTGACATCAGGCTGGCCCCAGCCAGCAGCGTGGAGCCGGCGAGAGCGGCCTTGGCCAGCCCTCCCGGCAGGGTCTTGCGTTCCATCTGGTTCCCTCCGTCATCGTCCGCCGCGTTCCGACGGCTGGTAGCTTCGTCCGGGTGTCTAGAGCGACCCGGAAGGCCGCATGGTGCGGTGGGCGACATGGTAGTGACGTCGCCTGCGGCGGTGACTGAAACGGTGCGCCGCATCGATCAGTTCGTGCCGAGCTTCGTCAAGCACGACGCCATAAGCAACCACGTGCACCAGGTGCGACGGCTGTTGAGGTCGGTCGGCTACTCCTCCGACGTCTACTACGAGCACCTCGACCCCCGGCTCGAGGGGGAGGCCCGCCCGTTCGCCGGTTGCGACCCGGCCCCGGATCCCGAACGGCTGATCCTGTACCACGCCTCCACCCATTCGGACATGACCGACTGGCTGATCGGGGCGGCCCGGGGGGGCCAGGCGGTTGCCCTCGACTACCACAACATCACCCCGTCCCGTTACTTCGCCCGGTGGGAGCCGCTGGCCGCCCGCAGCATGGATCTGGCCCGCCGGCAGCTGGCCGACCTGGTGCCGTGGGCCGCGCTGGCCGTGGCCGACTCCGCCTACAACGCCTCCGAACTGGTGGCTCTCGGGCACTCCCGCACCGCCGTCTGCCCGTTGTTGCTCGACCTCGGGGAGTTCCATGAGGAGCCCGACCCGGCTGCGGCCGCCCGGTTGGCCGGCCGGGGCGGTGGTCCACTGTGGCTGTTCGTGGGCCGGCTCGCGCCCAACAAGTGCCAGCACGACGTGATCGCCTCGTTCGCGCTGTACCGCCGCCTGTACCAGCCGGAGGCCCGCTTGGCCCTGCTCGGCGGGGCCACCTCGGCCCGTTACCTGCTGTCCCTGCAGGCCATGGCCGAGGAGCTGGAACTGGGCGACAGCGTCGAGTTCGTGGGCTCGGCCGGCTTCCCCGAGATGCTCGCGTACTTCGCGGCGGCCGACGTCTTCGTCTGTCTGTCCGAGCACGAGGGCTTCTGCGTGCCGCTCATCGAGGCCATGGAGGTGGGGGTCCCGGTGGTCGCCTACCGCTCCAGCGCGGTGACCGAGACGGTCGGGTCCTCGGGCATCGTTCTCGACGACAAGGACCCCCTGGCGGTGGCCGCAGCGGTGGAGGCCCTGCTGTCCGACGGTGACCGCCGGCGGGCCGCGGTGGACGCCGGCCGGCGGAGGGCTGCGGACTTCTCGTTGCCCCGCACCGAGCCCCGCTGGCTGGAGGAGCTCGAGCGCTTCGGCGGCCCGGCTCCGGCGGCGAGGGCTTAGGCTGGGCCCGGATGAAGACGCTGGTGGTGCTTCCCACCTACAACGAGGCCGCGACCATAGGCGAGGTCCTGCGACGCACCCGGGCGGCCGTGGCGGACGCCTCGGTCCTGGTGGTCGACGACGGCAGCCCGGACGGCACCGCCGACCTGGCCGCCGAGCTTGGGATCGAGCTGGGCTGTGTGGACGTGCTGCGCCGGCCGGCCCGGCGGGGCCTGGGCGACGCCTACCGGGCCGGGTTCGCGTGGGGGTTGGACCGGGGAGCCGAGGCGCTGGTCGAGATGGACTCCGACCTGTCGCACGACCCGGCGGCCCTGCCGGCCCTGCTGGGCGCCCTCGACCACAGCGACCTGGTCATAGGATCGCGCTACGTCCCCGGGGGGTCGATTCCCCAGTGGGGCCTGCACCGGCGGCTTCTCTCCAAGGGGGGCAACGTGTACTCCTCGCTGATGCTGGGCGTGCCGGTCCGGGACATGACCTCCGGTTTCCGGGCCTACCGGGCGGACCTCCTGCGCAAGATGGACCTCGACACCGTGCGGGCCGACGGATACGGATTCCAGATAGAGATGACCTACCGGGCGGCGACCGCGGGGGCCAGGATCACCGAGGTTCCCATCCGGTTCGTGGACCGGGAGGCCGGCCAGTCCAAGATGTCGTCCCACATCGTCGTTGAGGCCCTGGCCC
>JAKAXN010000134.1 GCA_021816565.1 Actinomycetes bacterium | reverse complement strand
CCGGCGCCGCAGCAGAAGCCCTTGTTGCGGCAGCGGTGCATCTCCTCGAGCTTGACGCCCGGAACGTGGTTGAGCACGCCGCGGGGCTCGTCGTACACCTCGTTGTGGCGGCCCAGGTAGCACGGGTCGTGGTAGGTGATCTTCTGGTCGATGCGACCGGTGGGCCGCAGCGAGCCGGAGGAGAGCAGCTTCTCGAGCAGCTGGGTGTGGTGGTACACCTCGAAGTTGCCGCCGAGCGACGGGTACTCCCGGGCGATGGAGTTGAAGCAGTGCGGGCACGACGCCACGATCTTCTTCACGCCGGCCGACTGCAGGGTCTCGATGTTCATCTGGGCCTGGGTCTGGAACAGGTACTCGTTGCCCAGGCGGCGGGCCGGGTCACCGGTGCAGGACTCCTTGGGGCCCAGGATGGCGAAGCGGATGCCGGCCTGGTGCAGCAGGCGGGCGATGGCCTGCGTGGTGCGGCGGGCCCGCTCGTCGAGGGCACCGGCGCAGCCGACCCAGAACAGGTACTCGACGTCGGCGGGGATGGTGTCGTCGACGACGGGGATCTCGAAGTCCAGGCCCTGGGTCCAGGTGAGCCGCTCCTTGGAGCCGAGGCCCCACGGGTCGCCGCGGTTCTCGACGTTGCGCAGCATCAGGTTGGCCTCGCTCGGGAACTGGGCCTCGATGAGCACCTGGTAGCGGCGCATGTCGACGATGGTGTCGACGTGCTCGATGTCCACCGGGCACTGCTCCACGCAGGCCCCGCAGGTGGTGCACGACCACAGGACGTCCTCGGAGATGACGTCGGGGACCAGCGGCTTGAGGGCCACGGCGCCCTCGGCCGGGGCGGACCCGTCGCCCGACGCCCCCACCGCCACCGGCACGGCGTTGGGCTTGGGGATGAGGGGCTGGTTGGCGAGCAGCTCGGGGGCGGCCGCGAACAGCTGCTCGCGCAGGTCCATGATGACGAGCTTCGGCGAGAGGGGCTTGTCGGTGGCCCACGCCGGGCACTGGTCCTGGCAGCGCCCGCACTCGGTGCAGCTGAGGAGGTCCAGGCGCTGCTTCCAGGTGAGGTGCCCGATGAGCCCGGTGCCGAAGACGGTGTCCTCGGTCATCTTCTCCGGGTCCAGGTCCGGGGTGGTGCCGAGCGGCCCGAGGGCCTTGGGCCGCCGGGAGAACAGGACGTTCGGCTCCGACACGAAGATGTGGAGGTGCTTCGAGTGCAGCACGAAGACGAAGAATCCCCACAGGATGGCGATCTGGGCCAGGATGAACGCGGTCTCGATGTTGAGGTTGGCGGTGTAGCTGAGGCCGGAGAAGGCGTTGCCGATGATGTGCGACGCGAAGGGCCACCAGCTCTGGCCGTAGGGGAAGTGGCCGGTGTTGATCTGGGCCCCCCGGTACAGCAGCAGGGTGGCGATGACCCCGAAGATCAGGAGGAGGGTGATCCACGCCGCCGTGGTGTGGGAGCCGTAGAAGCGGCTCTTGCGCTCCCGGCGGGCCGGATTCTGGCGGATGCGGATGGTGGTGAAGGTGACGATGGCAGCCAGCACCGCCACTGAGAAGAAGTCCTCGATGAAGCCCAGGCCCGGCCAGGTGGTGATGGCGAAGGTGGGCGAGAACAGGTCGCCGTAGGCCTCGATGATGGTGAGGATCAGGACGATGAATCCCCAGAAGGTGAAGAAGTGGGCCAGGCCCGGTCCGGGGCGCTTCAGCAGCTTGCGCTGGCCGAACACGTCCATGATCTCGGCCTTGACCTGGGCCGCGATGTCCTTCATGCGGTCCGCGGCCGGCTGGCCGGTGGCTACCAGGCGGTACAGGAACAGGGCGCGCTGCGCCACAAATCCCAGCCCGATGACCGACAAGGCCATGCCTATAGCAATGCGTACGTCCACAGTCACAGTGGGGTTCCTCCAAGCGCCGTAACGGGGCGGCGAAACCCTACTCGCGATCAGGAAATTGTGACCATACGGCGCGCGCTGGGCGCCGGGGCGACTAGTGCGACAGGGCTCTGGTGTCGGCGTCGCGCAGGCGGGCGGCCATGTTGACCAGCAGCTTGTGCGACACCGCCGGGACCTGGTCGAGCACGGCCATGAACTCCCGCTGGCCGATGACCAGAAGCTCGCAGTGCCCGTCGGCCACGATCGTGGCGGAGCGGGGTCCCCGGTCCAGCAGGGCCATCTCCCCGAAGTAGTCACCCTCGGCCAGGCTGGCGATCTTGCGGCCGCCGCGCCGGACCGAGACCGACCCGTTGAGGATCAGGTAGAACTCGTGGCCGATCTGGCCCTCCTGGACGATCTCCGTGCCCTCGGTGACGGTGATGACGTCGGAGGCCTTGGCCACCAGGCCGAGCTCCTTCTTGTTGAGCGAGGAGAACATCTTCACCTGGGACAGGTGGTCGAGCTTCCGGTCAGCGGCCATGCCCGAACTATTGCACAGCCGTAACGTCCCCGGTCGGATTGCGACAGACGGGCCGGACAGGCATCAACCGTCAGCCCAATTAACAGTCCCGAAATACAACTGGAGCAGAGCCGAAACAGTGCCTTTCTAACGTCATCGCCACGTCAGGAGCACCCCGCCCTGACGGCAGTGTGACCGCCGCGGACCGAAGCGGCAGTACTTCGGGACGCCTGACCGGAAGGACCTACAAGCCCTTGCTCCACTCCGTCATGCCCGCCGTTCTCGGGGCATCGAACGCGTTCGATCCCAACAAGACCGGCGGCATCAACTCAGGTGACAACGCCTGGATCCTGGCCAGTTCAGCCCTCGTGCTGTTCATGACCCCGGGTCTGGCCTTCTTCTACGCCGGCATGGTGCGCCGCAAGCACGTGCTCGGCATGATCATGCAGAACTGGGTCGTCATGGGCCTGGTCGGAGTGGTCTGGGTGGTGCTCACGTACAGCCTGGCCTTCGGTGTCGACTGGGGTGGTAACGGCATCATCGGCACGTTCCACTTCGCCGGCCTGATGCACATCGACAACCAGCCGGTCCCCGGCGAGTCGCTGACCATCTCGCCGATCGTGTTCGTGGTGTTCCAGATGATGTTCGCGGTGATCACGCCGGCCCTCATCACCGGAACCACGGCCGACCGGCTCAAGTTCGGGGCCTACTGCGTGTTCATCGTGGCCTGGTCCGTCTTCGTGTACGCCCCGATCGCCCACTGGGTGTTCTCCCCCGGCGGCTGGCTGTTCCAGCGGGGCGCCGAGGACTTCGCCGGCGGCACGGTCGTGCACATCAACGCTGCCATGGGCGGTCTGGGTGTCCTGCTCGTGGTCGGCAACCGCAAGGGCTGGCCGAAGGTGCCGATGAAGCCTCACAACGTGCCCTTCACCGTGCTCGGTGCCGGAATCCTGTGGTTCGGCTGGTTCGGCTTCAACGCCGGTTCGGCGCTGGCCGCCAACAACCTGTCCGCCCACGCCTTCCTCAACACCAACACCGCCACCGCCATGGCCATCCTGGGCTGGCTGCTGGTGGAGAAGCTCAAGAACGGAAAGGCCACCACGCTGGGTGGCGCTTCCGGGGCGGTGGCCGGCCTGGTCGCCATCACCCCCTCCTGCGGGTTCGTCAACCTGCTGGGCTCGCTGGTGATCGGGTTCCTGGCCGGTGCCGTGTGCGCCCTGGCGTGCAGCATCAAGTTCAAGATCAAGAAAGACGACGCCCTCGACGTCCTCGGCGTCCACTTCGTCGGAGGCGTGCTGGGCGCGGTGCTGATCGGCTTCTTCGGGGTCAACAGCTTCAACTCGTCGGCCCGCAACGGGCTGTTCTACGGAGGCGGCTGGGGCCTGCTCGGTGAGCAGTGCCTGGGTGTGCTCGCCGTGGCCGCCTACTCGCTGGTGGTGACCGTGATCATCGCCTTCGCCATCCACAAGACCATGGGTCTGCGGGTCAGCGAGGAGGAGGAGGAGCTCGGTCTGGACATCTCCCAGCACGAGGAGACCGCCTACGACTTCGAGAGCGTGCTCACCAGCATCGGCAGCGCCCTGGGGGCCGGCTCCGACCCGGCCTCCCGCCCGAGCGGGAGTGTCGGATCCCCCACCGTCCCGTCCACCCCGAACATGGCAGGTGATGCCCGATGATGCTCGTGACAGCAGTCATCAAGCCGTTCCGTCTCGACGCCGTGAAGGAGGCCCTCGAAGCGGCCGGCGCCCGCGGTATAACCGTCAGTGAAGCGCAGGGGTTCGGGCGCCAGAAAGGCCACACGGAGGTGTACCGGGGCGCCGAGTACCAGGTCGCCTTCACCCCCAAGATCCGGGTCGAGGTGCTCTGCGAGGAGGCCGCCGTCACGGGGGTGCTCGACGCCATCAGCAAGGCGGCC
This sequence comes from Actinomycetes bacterium, assembly GCA_021816565.1. The sequence goes on along the minus strand of JAKAXN010000134.1, from coordinate 6,203 downwards.
CGCACCGACAAGATCGGCGACGGCAAGATCTGGGTCACCCCGGTGGACACCGTCGTCCGCATCCGCACGGGAGAGAGCGGTCCCGACGCCATATAGACGGTGAACCCCTACACTCGCAGCATGGCCGACGGCCGCTACGAGCCCGAGGAGCCCCGCCCGGCCCGCTTCGTGTGGGTCTGGCGGGGCTTCTTTCTGATCGCCGCCGTGGCGGTGGCCATCTCTGCCGCGCTCCTCTACAACGGGGCCGAGACCTTCGGGATCATGTGGGCCGTGGTCGCCGCCGGGTGGGCCGCCATCGGCGTGTGGCTGCGGGGTATGCACGCCCGCATGGGCCAGCACGGCATCGACGGGTTGGGGCCCCCGGATGGAGGCGGTAGGGGCGGCCGCTGAGGTCCGCGTCGGCGGCCCGGGGCCTGCTCAGCGGTCCGAGCCGCCCAGGGCGGCCAGAACCGAGTTGCGAAGCTGCGTCTGGAGGGCCGGGTCGGTGACCCGGCCCCCGGCGTTGCTGTGGAGGTAGAACACGTCGATGGCCTCGGCTCCGAGCGTGGTGACCAGAGCGCAGGTGATGGTCACCCCCGCCGCTGACAGGGCCCGGGTCACCCGGTACAGGACCGGCCCCCGGTCGGGGGCCCGAACCTCGACGACGGTGGAGGTGGGGGAGGAGTCGTTGTCGAAGATCACCCGCACCTCCGGGGTCCGGGCCGAGGTGGACGGGGCGAAGCGGGCGTAGCGGGCGTCGCGCTCGACCAGGAGCCGGTCCACGTCCAGCCCGCCGTCGAGGGCCGACCGCAGGTCCTGCTTGACCCGGGACCAGTCGGGCAGCTCGTCGAAGGCCGGGGCCACCTCGAAGCGCAGCAGGGCCATGTTGCTGTCCTCGTCGGAGATGGTGGTGGCCGACCGGACGTAGGCCCCGGAAAGGGTCAGCACCCCGGCCACGTGGGACAGCAGCCCGGGCTGATCGGGCGCGGAGACCAGCAGGCGGCCCTCCTCGGGGGAGACCACCTCGAGCACCCCCGACGACAGCAGGGAGCGCTCCGGGGGGGTCAGCTCGGCCCTCCGGTTGTCCGGAGGGGGCCGCCCCTGGAGGGTGGCTGCAACCTGGTCGACCAGCCGGGCCACCAGCCCGGCCTTCCACCGGCCCCACGCCGCCGGCCCGGTGGCCAGGCTGTCCGCCTCCGTCAGCGCCGCGAGCAGCTCCAGGGTGTCCTGGTCGCCCACCGCGGCGGCCACGTAGCGGGCGGTGGCCGGGTCGTCGAGGTCCCGCCGGGTGGCGGCATCGGGCAGAAGGAGATGCAGGCGGATCAGGTCGATCAGGGTCTCCACGTCGGGCGCCCGCAGGCCCATCCGGCACCCCAGGTGGGCGGCCACGGCCATGCCGATCATGGTGTGGTCGCCGCCGCGTCCCTTACCGATGTCATGCAGCAGGGTCCCGAGCAGCAGCAGGTCCGGGCGGTGCACCTGGCTCTGCATGGTGGAGGCCACCGCCACGGCCTCGAGCAGGTGCCGGTCGACGGTGAAGCGGTGGTAGGCGTTGCGCTGCGGCCGGTTGCGCACCGGCGACCACTCGGGCAGGTAGCGCATCCACACCCCCCGCTGGTCGAGGGACTCGATGGCGGCGATGGCCGGCCGACCGGCGCCGAGCAGCCGCAGAAGCGCCTGGAGGACCCGCGGCGGCCACACCCCCTCCGGGGCCAGGGTCCGGGCGGCCAGGCGGTCGAGGGCGTCCGGGGCCAGGGGCTTGTCCATCTCGGCCGAGGCGGCGGCCGCCCGCAGGGCCAGGGACGGGTCCACCGCCGGGTCGGCCCCGGCGGTCAGGGTGATCTCGTCGTCGCGCAGCATGATGCCCGGCTCGACGACCATCTCCTGGTGGCGCCGGCCCGGGGGCCCCGCCAGCCACGCCCCCACCCGCCGCCAGCCGTCGTCGGACACCCAGGCGATGGCCCGGGCGGCATCGGCCACCGCTGCCATCAAGGTGTCGGCGTCTTCCATGCCGAGCGCCGCCGCCACCAGGTCCTGGTCCTGGAGGAGCAGCAGGTTGGTCGACTGGCCGGTCGGCCGCTGCAGCTCCACCCGCACCGAGCTGAGCATCCGTTCCGCCCACGCCAGCTGGCGGTCCCCCAGGCTGTCGGTCAGCACCGGGGTCACCCCGGTCAGGGTGCGCAGCAGCTGCAGGTCCCGCAGGCCGCCCCGGGCCTCCTTGATGTCCGGCTCCAGCAGGAATGCCAGGTCGCCGAAGCGCTCGTGGCGGGCCCTGGTTGTCCCGTCCAGGTCGGCCAGCCACCGCGAGGTACGCGACGACCACAGCTCCGTGGCCCGCTCCATGGCGGCGTCGGCCAGGTCCCGGTCCCCGGCGATCAGGCGGGCGTCGAGCACCCCGAGGGCCACCTTGATGTCGGAGTCCATGGCGGTGCGCAGCTCCTTGACGGTGCGCACGCTGTGGTCCAGCCGGAGCCCCGTGTCCCAGATCGGGTACCAGATGCCGTCGGCCACCTCCTTGACCCGCTTGGAACGCCCGTCGTGGATCAGCACCAGGTCCAGGTCGCTGCCGGGGGCCAGCGATCCGCGCCCGTATCCCCCGACGGCCATGAGGGCGAAGCCGCCCTTCCCGCCGGACGCCGCTCCGAACAGTCCGCTCAACCACCCGTCGGCGGCCCGGGCGTAGGCCTCGCACCAGTCGGGTCCCTTGAGGGACCGGTCCTCGAGCAGGCGGGCCCTGATGTCGCGCAGGCCGCCCTCCGGCGCCGCCGTGCTGGAGCCGGGCCCGGTCATCGGGGCGCTAGCGGTCGCCCTGGCGGCGGACCGCCTCGGCGGCGGCAGCGATGGCCTCGGGATCGCCGAGCTGGCGTTTCGAGATCACGGCCAGGTCCGCGTCGAGGTCGTAGACCATGGGCACCCCGGTGGGGATCTCGAGCCCGGTGATGTCGGCGTCGGAGATCCGCTCCAGATGCTTGATCAGCGCCCGGAGGCTGTTTCCGTGGGCTGCGACCAGCACGGTGCGCCCGGCCAGCAGGCCGGGGGCGATGGCGTCGTACCAGTAGGGGAGCATCCGCACCACCACGTCGGCCAGGCACTCGCTGGCCGGCACCACGTCGGCGGGCACGCCGCGGTAGCGGGGTTCGGAGCGGATGTCGAACTTGTGGCCGGCCTCCATGGGCGGCGGCGGCACGTCGTAGCTGCGCCGCCACTGCATGAACTGCTCGACCCCGTAGCGCTCCTTGGTCTCGGCCTTGTCGAGACCGGTGAGCCCCCCGTAGTGGCGCTCGTTGAGCCGCCAGTGCTTGTGCACCGGCACCCACAGCTGCCCCATCTCCTCGAGGGCCAGGTTCAACGTGGCGATGGCCCGGGTCAGCACCGAGGTGTGGGCCACGTCCACCGTCAGGCCCTCCGAAGCCATGAGCGTCCCGGCCGTCCGGGCCTCCGTCTGTCCCTGATCCGACAGCGGCACATCCCACCAGCCGGTGAAGCGGTTCTCGAGGTTCCACTGGCTCTGGCCGTGCCGTACGAGGACGAGCGTTCCCACGCTGGCAGCGTACCCCTTGCCCTGGTTGCCTCCCACTGCAGAGATTTCTTTAGTCAAACAGACTCAACTTCGCTACACTGGCCTCTCGAAAGTTCTCTAGCAATCACGGAGGCAAGCCATGCCCAAGGCCGTCGGTATCGACCTCGGCACCACCAACTCGGTCGTCAGCGTCCTGGAAGCTGGCGAGCCCATCGTCATCCCCAACGCCGAGGGGGCCCGCACCACCCCGTCGGTGGTGGGCTTCTCCAAGTCGGACGAGGTCCTCGTGGGTGAGGTGGCCAAGCGCCAGGCCATCACCAACCCCGACCGCACCATCCGCTCGGTCAAGCGCCACATGGGTGACAACTCCTGGAGCATCGACATCGATGCCAAGAAGTACAACGCCCAGGAGATCTCAGCCCGGATCCTGCAGAAGCTGAAGCGCGACGCCGAGAGCTACCTGGGCGACACCGTCACCCAGGCGGTGATCACCGTGCCGGCCTACTTCGACGACGCCCAGCGCACCGCCACCAAGGAGGCCGGCCAGATCGCCGGCCTGGAGGTCCTGCGGATCATCAACGAGCCCACCGCCGCCGCCCTGGCCTACGGCCTGGACAAGGAGGAGGAGCAGACCGTCCTGGTGTTCGACCTCGGCGGCGGCACCTTCGACGTGTCGGTGCTGGAGATCTCCGAGGGCATCTTCCAGGTGAAGTCCACCTCCGGCAACACCCACCTCGGGGGTGACGACTGGGACCAGAGGGTCATCGACTGGCTGGTGAAGACGTTCAAGGACACCGAGGGCGTCGACCTGTCCAACGACAAGATGGCCCTGCAGCGGCTCAAGGAGGCCGCCGAGAAGGCCAAGATCGAGCTGTCGTCGGTGCAGGAGACGACCATCAACCTGCCGTTCATCACCGCCACCGACACCGGGCCCAAGCACCTCGACGTCAAGCTGACCCGGGCCAAGTTCCAGGAGATGACCTCCGACCTGGTCGAGGCCTGCCGGGGCCCCTTCGAGCAGGCCATCAGCGACGCCGGGCTGACCAAGTCGCAGGTCAACCACGTGGTGATGGTCGGCGGCTCCACCCGTATGCCCGCCATCCAGGAGCTGGTGCAGACCATGACCGGCTCGGAGCCCCACAAGGGGGTCAACCCCGACGAGGTGGTGGCCGTGGGCGCCGCCGTCCAGGCCGGTGTCCTCAAGGGCGAGGTCAAGGACATCCTGCTGCTCGACGTCACCCCGCTGTCGCTCGGCATCGAGACCAAGGGTGGGGTCATGACCAAGCTGATCGAGCGCAACACCACCATCCCCACCAAGCGCTCCGAAGTGTTCACCACCGCCGAGGACGGCCAGCCCTCCGTGGAGATCCACGTGCTGCAGGGCGAGCGGGAGATGGCCATGTACAACAAGACGCTCGGCAAGTTCCAGCTCGTGGACCTGCCCCCGGCCCCCCGGGGCGTGCCGCAGATCGAGGTCACCTTCGACATCGACGCCAACGGCATCGTGCACGTGTCCGCCAAGGACCGGGCCACCGGCAAGGAGCAGTCGATGACCATCACCGGCCAGTCGTCGCTCAATCGGGATGACATCGACCGGATGGTCAAGGACGCCGAGGCCCACGCCGCCGAGGACAAGCGCCGCCGTGAGGAGGCCGAGATCCGCAACAACGCCGACTCGCTCGTCTACCAGACGGAGAAGATGCTCAAGGACCAGGCCTCGAGCTTCAGCGGCGAGCAGAAGGCCACCGTCGAAGCCGACCTGTCCACCCTCAAGGAGGCCCTCGGCGGCAGCGACCTGGAGGCCATCAAGTCGGCCACCGAGAAGCTGGCCGTCGGGGTGCAGGAGCTGGGCAAGCAGCTCTACGAGCAGGCCGCCGCAGCCGGCGCCTCGACCGGCGGCCCCGCTGAAGGCGCCACCGGCGGCGCCACCGCCGGTGGCTCGGCCGACGACGAGGTCGTCGACGCCGAGATCGTTGACGAAGGCGGCCAGCAGTCATGAGCTCGGGTCGCTACGAGGGCGACCCCGGGCCCGACTCCGAGCTCGGCGACGAGCAGGTCGGGGTAGCGGAGGAAGTGTTCGCGGAGGAGGCAGGCGTGCCGGTCGCGGGGTCCAGCGGGGAGACGGGGCCCGACGGGGCCCCGGCCGGGCCCACCAGCCACAGCGAGGGTGACCCGGTCGCCACCGCCGTGGCCGTGGTGGCCCGCGAGCGCGACGACTACCGGGAGGCCCTGCAGCGCCTGCAGGCCGACTTCGAGAACTACAAGAAGCGGGTAACCAAGCAGCAGGAGGAGTTGCGGGACCGGGCCGCCGAGTCCCTCGTGGAGAAGCTGCTGCCGGTGCTCGACACCGCCGACCTGGCCCTGGCCCACGGTGGCGGCGAGGACGTGAAGCAGATGGCCACCACCCTGTTCGCCGCGCTGGAGCGGGAGGGGCTGGAGCGCATCGCCAACGCCGGCGAGCCGTTCGACCCCACCCACCACGACGCGGTGGCCCACGAGCCGGGCGACGTCCCCACCCAGGAGGTCGCCGAGGTCATGCGGGCCGGCTACCGCTGGCGGGGCCGGGTCCTGCGGGCCGCCATGGTGAAAGTGAGGGGCTAGCCCCGGTGCGAGCCCCCCGAGGGTCCCGGTCCGCGGCGCCGCCCCGGAACCGCCTGTACGAAGGAGAGGAGTGAGTGAATGGCACCCCAGCGTGAGTGGTTCG
>JAKAXN010000133.1 GCA_021816565.1 Actinomycetes bacterium | reverse complement strand
ACGGGGGGCGTGGGAGGGCGCGTCGTGGGTCCTGCTGATCTTCGGCTGCGTGCTGGTCCACGAGCTGGCCCACAGCCTGCTGGCCCGCCGGATGGGCGCCAAGGTGCGCTCCATCCTGCTGCTGCCGATAGGCGGGGTGTCGATGATCGAGGACATGCCCCGGCGCTGGACCCAGGAGTTCTGGATCGCCGCCGTGGGCCCGCTGGCCAGCATCGCCCTGGCCGTGGTGAGCGTGCTGGCATCCCTCGCTGTAGGGGCCCGTCTGTGGCCGGTGGACCTGGCCACCGGCGGGGTGCTGCCCCGCCTGGCGTGGGCCAACCTGCTGCTCGGGGTGTTCAACCTGCTGCCGGCGTTCCCCCTCGACGGCGGCCGGGTGCTGCGGGCGGAGCTGGAGCGGCGCCACGATCTGTGGACCGCCACCCGCATGGCCGCCCGCCTGGGGCGGGCCCTGGCCGTGGTCATGATGGTGGGCGGGATCTTCTGGAACCTGTGGTTCCTCCTGATCGGCGTGTTCGTGTACCTGGGGGCGGGCCAGGAGGAGCAGGCCACGGCGGTCCACATCCGCCTCACCGGCCGGCCGGCCAGCCGGTTCATGCGCAGCCCGGTGGCGTCCATCGAGGCGTCCACCGCGGTGGACGCCCTGCGCGACTGCTGGCCCGGACCGCAGGTGGTCACCCTCGGCGGCGGCTACCTGGGCATGGTCATGGGTTCGGACCTGATCGCCGCCCCGGCCGGAACGGCGGTTTCGGAGCTCACCGACCGGGAAGCTCCTGTGCTGTCACCCGATGAGGACATGGGCCGCTCGGGCCTGGACCGGCTGATCTCCTCCGGCTACCCGGCCCTGGCCGTCGTCGACGCCGACCGGCCGGTCGGGGTCGTGGCGCTGGCCGACGTGGCGGCCTGGCTGGAATCGAGGGGTTCGACCGCGGCGCCGTAGCGGATGTCCCGATCAGTGACCATCGGCACTGACGGGGGCCGGGTGACCGGCGGAGACTGGCCCCTCGGGAAGGAGGGCGTGATGTTCCGACACAGTAGGAGGCGGTCCGGCGGTGGGGGCGAGCAGCCCTTCGACCCCGAGCCGGGGGTACGGGTGCTGGCCAGCCGGGAGGACCTCGACGGGGCCATCGCCCGGGCTGTGTCCCAGGAGCGGGCCGCGGCCCGCCACGTCCAGGCCCGCATAGCCCGCTACGACGCCATGACCGTCCCCACATCCAGCCGGCTCCGCACGGCCCGATCGGCCGCCGGTCTCGGGCCCCTGCTGGGTGGCGGGGAATGAGACCGTGACCACGCCGGGCGGTCGGTCCGGCGACGGCTACGTCGTGGTGCGCCCGGGTGACCACCTCGACCACTTCACCACCCCGGATTTCCGCAAGGCCCTCCGGGAGGCGGCCGGGGCGGGCCGGGTGATCGTCGACCTCACCGAGGTGGCGTTCGCCGACTCGGAGGGTATCGGGGCGCTGGCCGGGGCGGTCCACCGTTCGAGGGACACCGGAGACCGGGTGGTCGTGGCCTGCCAGCGACCCAGCCTGCGAAGGGTGCTGAGCATGAGCCGGATCGACCTGGCGGTGCCGGTGGTCTCCACCATGGAAGAGGCGGCCTCGATGGTGCGGGCCGGACCGGAGGGAGGCGGCGGTGCGCTTCGCTGACCGTGACCAGGCCGGGATCCGCCTGGCCGAGCAGCTGGCCTCGCTGCGCGACCGCCGGCCCGTGGTGCTGGGGCTGCCCCGGGGCGGGGTGCCGGTGGCCGCCCGGGTGGCGACCGCCCTGGGTGCCCCGCTGGACGTGATCCTGGTCCGCAAGCTGGGGGTGCCGTTCCAGCCTGAGCTGGCCATGGGGGCGGTGGGCGAGGGGGGAGTGGTCGTGCTCAACGAGGCGGTCATCCGCTCCGCCCATGTCACCTCCGCCGAGCTGGACGCCCTGCGGGAGCGGGAGGAGGTCGAACTGGCCCGGCGGGCCCGCCTGCTGAGGGGGGATCGCCCCCCGGTGGATCTACGGGGCCGGGTGGCGGTGGTGGTCGACGACGGCATGGCGACCGGGGCCACCGCCCGGGCGGCCTGCCAGGTGGCCCGGGCCCACGGGGCCGAAGAGGTGGTCATGGCCGTACCGGTGGCCAGCCCGGAGGCCGTCGACCTGCTCTCGGGCGAGGCCCGGGTGGTCTGCGTGGAGGTGGCCGAACAGCTGTGGGCCATCGGTCAGTGGTACGAGGACTTCACCCAGGTCTCCGACCAGGAGGTCCTCACGATCCTGGCCGGGGCCGGCCAGCCGAGCACCGACCGCGTCGCCGACCTGCCCGTCGGGGAAGAGGTGGACGTGCCGGTGGGGGAGGTCCACCTGCCGGGCTACCTGCGGACACCCCACCCGGCCTCGGGCCTGGTGGTCTTCGTGCACGGCAGCGGGAGCAGCCGCCACAGCCCCCGCAACCGCTACGTGGCCGACGTGCTGAACCAGGCCGGGCTGGCCACGCTCCTGTTCGACCTGCTCACCCCGGGCGAGGAGGGGAGCCGGGCCAACGTGTTCGACATCGGGCTCCTGGCCGGCCGGCTCATCGTGGCCAGCCGGTGGGCCGTCGGCCGGCCCGGCCTGGAGGGCCTGCCCCTCGGGTACTTCGGGGCCAGCACCGGTGCCGCCGCCGCCCTGTGGGCCGCCGCCGACGCCAGATCCGAGGTGGCGGCCGTGGTATCCCGGGGCGGTCGGCCGGACCTGGCCGGGGGGCGACTCGAGTGGGTCAGATCTCCCACCCTGCTCATCGTCGGAGGTGAGGACCGGGTGGTGCTCGACCTCAACCGGGCGGCCCAGGACCAGCTCCGCTGCGAGAGCCGCCTCAGCGTGGTCCCGGGCGCGACCCACCTGTTCGAGGAGCCGGGGGCGCTCGAGGCGGCGGCCCACATGGCCCGGGACTGGTTCACCGATCGGATGGTCCCGCTCGCCGCGGGCCACCGGTGAACGGGACGGCCATGGTCGAGCCCGGGTTCGCGGTCAGAGCCGTGCCGATCGACAAGCCCGATGAGCAGAACGTGATCATCGGCCAGTCCCACTTCATCAAGACCGTCGACGATCTGCACGAGGCCCTGGCGGCCAGCAGCCCCCACCTGCGCTTCGGCGTGGCGTTCTGCGAGGCATCGGGGCCCCGGCTGATCCGCCGGTCCGGCAACTCGGAGGAGCTGGTCGGCCTGGCCGTCCGGGCCGCCGGGGCCATCGCCGCCGGGCACGTCTTCGTGGTCATGCTCCGCAACGGCTACCCGGTCAACGTCCTGAACGCCGTCAAGCAGGTACCCGAGGTGTGCACGGTCTTCTGCGCCACCGCCAACCCGGTGGAGGTGATCGTGGCGGAGACCGATCTGGGCCGGGGTGTGATCGGGGTGGTGGACGGTGGCCCGCCGGTCGGGGTGGAGAAGGACTCCGACGTGGCCGAGCGCAAGGCCCTCTTGCGGGCCATCGGCTACAAGCCCTGAAGCGCTCCGGTGCTCAGGCCCTGGCCTCCAGGTACTCCAGGCACCCCTCCAGGGTGGCCAGCTCGGGGTAGTCCCGCTCGGGGATCTCCAGGCCGGTGCGCTGGTGCAGGCCGATCACGAAGTTCAGAAAGTCGATCGAGTCCATGTCGAGGGCCTCCTGCATGGTCTCGTCGGGTTCGATCCGGCCCAGGTCCGCCTCGGGGGCGACCTCGCGGATGGCGGTTCGAACCAGCTCCAGGGCGTCGTCGTGGGTCATAGGTCCTCCGGGTGCTTCAGCAACTCGACTATCTCGGCGAGGAAGCGTCCGCCGCGGTGCCCGTCCGACGCCCGGTGGTCGGCGGAGAGGGTGACCGTGGTGCAGGGCCGGACGCCCAGCATGCCGCCCTCGGCCCAGGGCCTCTCCATGACCCGACCGAAGCCGACCAGGGCCACCTGCGGGGGGTAGATGACCCCGAACACCGACTCCACCCCGAGATCCCCGAGGTTGGTGACGGTGATGGTGGGGTCACTCATCTCGGAGCTGCGCAGCCGGCCGGCCCGGGCCCGGGTGACCAGGTCCCGCAGGGCCGCCATCAGCTCGTCGAGCGTCAGCCGGTCGGCGTCGTGGATCGCCGGGGCCACCAGGCCGCCCTGGCGGAGGGAGACGGCCACCCCGACATGGACCGAGGGGCTGGGTACGAAGGCGTCGTCGGCCACGATCCCGTTCATCTCAGGCACCACCAGGGCGGCCCGGGCCACCGCCCGGATGAGCAGTACCGGCATGATCAGCCGGGTGGGGGCCGGCCGGGCCGAGTTGACCTCGCTCAGCCAGGCCCCTGCCGCGCTCATGTCGGCGGTGGCGCTCAGGTAGTAGTGCGGTATCTCCCGCTTGGACCGGGCCATCAGTGCCCCGATGGCCCGCCGCATGGCCGCCTGCCGGTCAGCCGGTTGGGCGCGGCCCTCCCGGCTGCGGTCGTCGGGCCGGGTCGGGCCGGCGGCGGCCCGGTCCCCGGGGGGCGCAGCCGGGCCGGGCCGGGTCGGGCCGGTGGCGCATTCCACGTCGGTGGCCGTGACCGCACCGCCCGGTCCGGTGCCCGAGACGGCGGCCAGGTCCACGCCCCGGTCGGTGGCCAGCCGGCGGGCCCGGGGCGACGACCGCACGAACGGGCGGCTCCCGCCCCGGACCGGCGCCGGTCGGGCGGCGGCCGCCTCCACGTCGTGGCGGGTCACCCGGCCCCCGGCGCCGCTGCCCTTCACGGCGGTCGGGTCGACCCCCAGAGCGCCGGCCAACCGGCGGACCACCGGTGACACCACCAGCGCCGGGCCCCCCGCCGCCCGCGCGGGGGCCACCGGAGCCGGAGCGGCGGCCACCGTCGCCGGGGCCGGAGAGACTGCCACCGGAGCCGGAGCGGCGGCCACCGGGGCCGGGCCGGGCGCGGCGGCGATGCTGGCCAGGGGGGTGCCGACGGGGACCTCCGTGCCTTCTGCCACCAGCAGCTGTTCGATGACCCCGCTCTCGAAGACCTCCACCTCGATGGTCGACTTCTCCGTGTCGACCACCGCCACCACGTCGCCGCGCCGCACCTCGTCGCCGGGCCCCACCAGCCACCTGGTGACCGTCCCCGACTCCATGTCCGCGCCGAGTGACGGCATCTTGAACTGTCCCACCTCAAGCCCCCAGGGCCCGGGCCGCGGCCACCACCCGGTCGACCCGGGGGAGGGCGGCGTCCTCCAGATGCTTGGCGTAGGGCATGGGCACCTCGGCGCTGCAGACCCGCCCGACCGGGGCGTCGAGGTCGTAGAACGCCTGCTCGGTGATGCGGGCCGAGACCTCCGCGGCCAGGCTCCCGGTCCGCCACCCCTCGTCCACCACCAGGGCCCGGTGGGTTCTCGCCGCCGAGGCCACGAAGGTGGCGTCGTCGAGCGGCCGCAGACTGCGCAGGTCGATCACCTCGGCGTCCACGCCGTCACCGGCCAGCTCCTCAGCCGCGCCCATGGCCACCCCGACGGTGCCGCCGAAAGCGACGATGGTCAGGTCCTCGCCCGGCCGGCGGACCGCCGCGGTCGATATGTCGGCCGGTCCGGCGTCGTCGTCGAGCTCCCCCTGCATGTTGTACAGGGACGCGTGCTCGAACACGATCACCGGGTCGGGGTCCTGCAGGGCGGTCCACAGCATGTTGCGGGCGTCGCCCACCGTGGCCGGGAACACCACCTTGATCCCCGGCACGTGGGCGAACCAGCCCTCCAGGCTGTGCGAGTGCTGGGCGCCCACCTGGCGGCCCCCGCCGGTGCTGGTCCGGATCACCAGGGGGACGTTGAACTGGCCCCCCGACATGTAGAGCAGCGCCGCCGCGTTGTTGACGATCTGGTCGAGGGCCAGCAGGCTGAAGTTGACCGTCATGATCTCCACGATGGGCCGCATGCCGCCGAGGGCGGCCCCGATCCCGGCGCCCACGAACGCCGACTCCGACAGGGGCGTGTCCCGCACCCGGTCCGGGCCGAACTCCTCGAGCAGCCCCAGGCTGACGGCGAAGCAGCCCCCGTAGCGGCCGACGTCCTCGCCCATGAGGAACACCCGCTCGTCCCGGCGCATGGCGTCGCGCATGGCCTCCCTGAGGGCCTCCCGGTAGGACATCCTGGTCACGGGCCGTCGCCTCCCGCCGAGCGGTCGGAGAGCACGAACCGGCCCATCTCGCTGACCGGCTCCAGGGTCCCGGCCTCGGCGAAGGCCACGGCGTCGTCGATCTCCCGGGCCGTCTCCTCCTCGATGCGCTGCAGTTCGTCGTCTCCCAGCAGCCCGTCTGCTGTCAGGGTTGATGACAAAGCGGCGATCGGGTCGAGGTGCTTCCAGTGCTCCACCTCGGCCTTGTCGCGGTAACGGTCGGGGTCGTACATGGAGTGGGCCCGGTAGCGGTAGGTGCGCAGCTCCAGGAAGTGGGGGCCTCCGCCGGAGCGGATGCTCTCGCACGCCCGCCGGGTGGCCTGCTCCACCGCCGTCACATCCATGCCGTCGACCTCCCAGGAGGAGACCCGGTAGCTGGCGGCCTTGAGGGACAGATCGGTCTCGGACTCCGTGCGGGCCAGGGCCGTGCCCATGGCGTAGAGGTTGTTCTCGCAGCAGAACAGGACCGGCAGCTGCCACAGGGCCGCCAGGTTCATGGACTCGTGGAACTCCCCCTCGGCCACCGCCCCGTCGCCGAAGAAGCACGCCGTCACCCGGTTCCGGCCGGTCATCCGGTCGGCCAGGGCCAGCCCCACGGCCAGCGGGATCCCGCCGCCCACGATGGCGTTGCCGCCGTAGAAGCGGGTGGCCGCGTCGAACAGGTGCATGGAACCACCCCGGCCCCGGCTGCACCCCTCCACCTTGCCCTCCAGCTCGGCCATGGCCGACCGCATGGTCATGCCCCGGGCCAGCGCATGGCCGTGCTCACGGTAGGTGGACACGACGGCGTCCTCAGGGGTCAACGCCTCCATCACCCCCACGGCGCAGGCCTCCTCGCCGATCCCCAGGTGCAAAAAGCCCCGGATGCTGCTGCCGCTGTAGAGCTCGACGCAGCGCTCCTCGAACCGGCGGATCCTCAGCATCTGGGTGAGAAGGTGGACCAGGTGGGGGCCGTCGGCCCGCTCCGGGGCCGACGGCCGGCTGGTCGCCGGGCCGGGAGGAGCGCCGGCGGTGCTCACCGGGCCGGCTCCGGGTCCGGCTGCTCCCGCAGGGCCCGCCGCACGATCTTGCCGCTCTCGGTGTGGGGCAGGTCCTGGCGGAACCGGATGTCGCGCGGGGCGACCGCGGCCCCGAGGCGCTGGCGGGCGAAGCCGATCAGCTCGAGGCGCAGTTCGTCGGAGGGCACGTGCCCGGGGACCAGGGAGACGTACGCCCGGACCACCTCACCGGCGATCGGGTCGGGCTGGCCGACGACCCCGGCCTCGGCCACCGCCGGGTGCTCGAGGAGGGTGGATTCCACCTCGAAGGGCCCGATGAGGTGCCCGGCCGACTTTATGACGTCGTCGCCCCGGCCCAGGAACCAGAAATATCCGTCGGCGTCCCGCTTGGCCAGGTCCCCCGTGAGGTACCACCCGCCCCGGAAGCAGCGGCGGTAGCGCTCCTCCTCGCCGAGGTACCCCCGGAACATGGATGGCCACCCGGGGCGCAGCGCCAGCTCCCCCTCCTGCCCGTCGGCCGCCACCACCGCCCGGCCCTCGCCGTCGAGGACCACCCGGTCGCGCTCGTCGCGCGCGAGGACCGCGGCCTCCACGCCCGGGAGGGGCCGGCCCATGGACCCCGGTCTTATGTCCATGCTGGCGTAGTTGGAGATCATCACCCCGCCGGTCTCGGTCTGCCACCAGGTGTCGTGCACCGGGACGCCCAGGCGGTCGGCCGCCCACACCACCACCTCCGGGTTGAGGGGCTCGCCGACGCTGGCCACGAAACGCAGGGAGCTCAGATCGTGGTGGCGGGCCAGGTCGCCTCCCGCCTTCATGAGCATGCGCAGTGCCGTCGGCGACGTGTACCAGACGCTCACCGCCCGCTCCTCGAGGACCTGGTACCACCGGTCCGCGTCGAAGTCGCCTTCGTCGACCACGCTGGTCACGCCGCAGGCCAGCGGCGAGATGATCCCGTAGGACATCCCGGTGACCCAGCCCGGATCAGCCGTGCACCAGTACACGTCGTCGTCGTGCAGGTCCAGAGCCAGGCGCCCGGTGGCGTGGTGGGCCACCACCGCCTCGTGCACGTGCAGGGCCCCCTTGGGGAAGCCGGTGGTGCCGCTGGTGAAGTGCAGCAGGGCCACCTCCCCGGGGTCGGTGGGGGCTATCTCGAACTCCGGCGACACCGCCTCCAGGAGCCCGTCCAGCGGGACGGAGCCGGCCGGGACCGGGCCGCCGTTACCGATGGTCACGACGTGCTCGAGGTCCGGGAGCCGGTCGACGATCTGGCCGACCTTGTGGCGGTACAGGGAGCGGGTGGTGACGAGCACCCGGGCCCGCCCCAGCTCGAGCCTCTGGCGGATCGGCTCGGGCCCGAAGGCGGCGAAGAGGGGGCTCACGACCGCCCGCATCTTCAGAGCGCCCATTACCGCGGCGTGCAGGTCGGCGGTACGCGGGGCCAGGACCGCCACCGTGTCCCCGGGCCGCACCCCGAGGCCGAGCAGGGCGTTGGCCACCCGGTTGGACCGCTCCGCCAGCTCGGCGAAGGTCACCTCCCCGACGGAGCCGTCCCGGGCCACGCACACCAGGGCGGTCCGGTCGGCTCGCCCGCCCCGGGCGTGGCGGTCCACCGCCTCGTGGGCGATGTTGAGGCCCCGGCCGCCCGGCAGGCCGTCCAGGTCCCGGCGGGCGCCGGCCCACGAGAAGGTCCGGCACTCCTCGTCGTAGTCGGCCATGTTGGGGGGCGGCCCGGTGGGGGGTCGCCTCTTCTCGATGGTCCTCCAGCGCACGGGCGGACCTCCTTCCCGGGTGGTGGCCACGCTAGGGAGGGCCCCGCCGCCCGGGTCAGGGGCCAAGGTCACTCCTGCCCCGTACCGGCCAGGGCCGCGAGCAGCCGGGCCGTTTCGTCGTCGTCGGTCGGCAGCACCGCCGTGGCCCGGCCCGCCCCCACCCGGGACCCGGCATCGGGTCCGGTCGCGCACAGCGCGGCGTCGGGGTGCAGGCGACGGTGGGCCGCGAGGAGCAGCTCACCGAGGTCGCCCGGTTGGGCGTCGACGATGACGTCGGCGCCGGCGGCCAGCGGGCAGCGGTGGCCGGTGAGCGGACCGCACGGCGGGCCTCCGCGATCGGGACCGGGGCAGGCCAGCACCTGGAATCCCCGCCTGCTGATGGCGTCCGCCCGCTGCCACTGCCCGCCCGGGATCTCGACCAGCACGCGGGGCTGGCCCCGACGGCCGGCCCAGGAGGGCACGCCGCCGGCGGCGGTGGCCACCGCCACCCGGAGAGTGGCGGGCGACAGGAAGTGCTCGACGACCACGAATCCCCGGGCCCGCAGCACGGCGAGCATCCGCCGGTTGGACATCAGGACCTCGGCCTCGATGTTGGGTACGCCCCGGGCTGCCGCCTGCTCGAGGATGGCGTCGAGGAGGAACGGTCCCAGCCAGCCCCTGGCCGTCCGGTCGACCGCTATGCCCAGCTCCCCGTCGCCGTTGCCGAGCAGCTCGTAGCTGGCCTCCCCGACCAGCACCGACCGGCCCCGCCCGCCGCTCAGGACCGCCACCAGCGCCGCCCCGCCCCGCTCGTGCACCCGGGTCATGCGCTCCACGAACAGGTCGGGGGGCCTCCGGGCGGTGAAGAACCGGCAGTACAGCTCCTCGGCCGGCATCCGGTCGTAGAGCGCCATGACGTCGGGGGCGTCGTCGGGACCCTCCCGGCGGATGAGCAGGCGCCGCCGCCCGGGCAGGGACACGCTCCTGATCAACCCCGTGTCGGCCGGCGCGGTCTGCGTCATGGGCCGACCGTCGCGCCCGAGCCCGGGCCGGGGTCAGAGCCGAAGGTCGTCCCCGGCTCTCCGGCCTCCTTGCGGCCGGCCACCCACCGCACGACCACCTGGTCCTGGCGCTCCAGCTCCTCCAGCCGCTCGTCCAGCAGCCTGAGCTCTTCCTCGAGAGCCGGGATCCGCACCCGGGCCACCGCCCGCTGCCGGCGCTCGGTGATGGACCGCTCGGCCCGCAGCCGGCTGAGGGCGGATTCCGCCACCGCCAGCCGGGCCGCCGCCCCGAGAGCCCCGGCGTGGGCCTCCGCGGCCTCGGAGACGGCCGGCCCGGCGGCCGCGGACTGCACGCCGGTCAGGCCCGGCAGCTGCAGCCGGGCCCCGGCCGGGTGGACCACACCGGCTGTCTCCTGCTCGTCCACCTCGATCGTGGCCCGGCCCTGCACCGGGTGGGACGCCGCCGTCACGGCCCAGGCCCCGGCCAGGGCCTCGGCCCGCAGCGCCGCGCCGGCGGCCCGGTGCCCCGCCTGGACCCAATCAGCCCCGGCCCGGTCGCGCGAGAGGCGGGCCTGCTGCTCCTCCACCCGCAGGATCTGCCGCTTGCGGTCCAGGAGGTCGGCGGCCCGCCGGGCGTGGCCGAGGCGCTCCTGGACCCACAGCCGG
>JAKAXN010000132.1 GCA_021816565.1 Actinomycetes bacterium | reverse complement strand
GTCGAGATGGGAGGCACCATGAGGCTGGGTCTGTACCCGGCCAAGCTGGCTCCCGGCTCGGTGGTCGCCGGCGCCTACGGGACCAACCTGGTGTACGAGCGCCACCGCCACCGCTTCGAGGTCAACCCCCGCTACCGGGCCCGGCTGGAGACGGGCGGGCTGAGCTGCTCGGGGACCTCCCTGGACGACCGGCTGGTCGAGTTCGTGGAGCTGCCCGGACACCCGTTCTGGGTCGGCACGCAGGCCCACCCGGAGTTCAAGAGCCGCCCCGACAACCCCCACCCGCTGTTCGAGGCGCTGGTCGCCGCCGCCTGCGAGCGGGCCGAGGGCCGCTCACCCCGGCTCATCGACGTGGCCGACATTGCCTGACGGGGCGGACGGAGCGGGCTTCCGGCGGCTGTCGGAGACCACCCGCTTCGAGGGAGCCCTGATCTCCGTGGCGTCGGTGCAGCTCGAGGGCCCCGGTGGGGACCGCTTCGAACGCGAGGTCGTGCACCATCCGGGGGCGGTGGTGGTGGTCCCGGTCACCGGCGATGGTAAGGCGGTGATGGTCCGCCAGTACCGGGCCGCCGTGCACGGCGAGCTGCTCGAGGTCCCGGCCGGCAAGCGCGACGTGGACGGCGAGCCCACCGAGGAGACCGCCCGCCGGGAGCTGGCGGAGGAGGTCGGCCTGAGCGCTGGCCGCCTGGACCTGCTGGCCCGGTTCTACAACTCCCCCGGCTTCACCGACGAGTTCACCTGGCTGTACCTGGCCCGTGACCTGGGGCAGGTGCCCCACGACCGGCAGGGTTTCGAGGAGATGGCCATGGCGGTGGAGGAGGTGGACCTGGCCGCGGTCCCGGCGCTGATCGCCTCCGGGGCGATCCGCGACGCCAAGTCCATCATCGGCCTGTGCCTGGCCGCTGAGCACATCCGGCGCTGACGGTCGCCCGGTGGGCGGCCGGTCACCGCTGAGGCGCTGCTCGCTCACCCCCCGGTTACACTGGACGTGATGTCGACCGACGCCTCCACCCAGGGTCTGCGCGACCTGCTCGAAGCCGAGCGGGAGTCCCTGCGGGCCCAGCTGGCGGAGCTCGGTTACGGCTCCAAGCTCGAATACGACCCCAACTTCGCCGACTCCAGCCAGGTCACCGCCGAGCGCGGGGAGAACGAGGCGCTGGTCAACAAGCTGGTGGCGGGGCTGCACGAAGTGGAGCACGCCCTGGAGAAGTTCGGCACGGACCGCTTCGGTGTGTGCGAGCGCTGCGGGCAGCCCATCGCCCAGGCCCGCCTCGAGGCCCGGCCCGAGGCCCGCTTCTGCATCGACTGCGCCGCTGCCGGCCGCTGAGCGTCCGGGCCCCGCGGCCCGGGGCAGGCCCCGGTCAGAGCCGGGGCAGCAGACCCACGGCGTCGTAGGCGCGCTGCAAGGTGGCGGAGGCGATCTTGTCGGCCCGGGCCGCCCCGTCCCGCAGCACCTCGGCCACATGGCCGGGGTCGGCGGCCAGCTCCCGGTAGCGCTGCTGGATCGGCTCGAGCAGGCCGATCACCGCCCCGGCCAGGTCCGCCTTGAGCGGCCCGTAGCGGGTGTAGCGGCCGGCCACGTCCTCGGGCCGGACGCCCTCGATGGTGGCCAGCAGCTCCAGTAGGTTCGACACCCCCGGCTTGGCTGTCGGGTCGTAGCGCACCGCATCGGCGCTGTCGTCGGTGTCGGTGACCGCCCGCTTGATCTTGCGCTCGATCACCTTCGGCTCGTCGAACAGGCCGATCACCCCCTGCGGGGAGTCGGTCGTCTTGGACATCTTGCGGGCCGGCTCCTGCAGGTTCATGATGCGGGCCCCCCGGCCGGGCGGCGGGATGGACGCCTCCGGCACCACGAACGTGTCGCCGTAGCGGGCGTTGAAGCGCTGGGCCACGTCCCGGGTGAGCTCCAGGTGCTGGCGCTGGTCGTCGCCGACGGGAACCCGGTCGGCGTCGTAGAGGAGGATGTCGGCCGCCATCAGCAGCGGGTAGGTGAACAGGCCGACCCGGGCCGCCTCCTCGCCCCCCTTGGCCGACTTGTCCTTGAACTGGGTCATGCGCCTCAGCTCCCCGATGCTGGCGGTGCACTCCAGCAACCACGCCAGCTGGGTGTGAGCCGGCACGTGGCTCTGCACGAACAGCGTGCAGCTGTCGGGGTCCAGCCCGGCGGCCAGCAGCAGGGTGGCCATGGTCAGGGTGGCCTGGCGCCGCTCGGCCGGCTCACCGGCCACCGTCAGGCCGTGGAGGTCGACCACGCAGTAGAACGAGTCGCCCTGGCGCTGGTCGGCCACCCACCACCGCACCGCCCCCAGCAGGTTGCCGAGGTGGGGCTCACCGGTCGGCTGGATGCCCGAGAGCACCCGGTGGACCGGGGCGGGGGAGGTGGGGGGATTCGGCTGCACCGGTCAATGGTATGCCGGGCTCGGGACCGGCCCGGGTCCTAAACTGCTCGGGTGCCCTACACGGTGTCCACCCCCGTCTTCGAGGGCCCTTTCGACCTGCTCCTGCATCTCATCACCCGCAAGCAGGTCGACCTGTGGGAGGTGTCGCTCTCGGAGATCGTGGACGGCTACGTGTCCACGCTGGCCGAGATGCGCGCCGCGCTGGACCTGGAGGTGGCCACCGAGTTCCTGCTGATCGCCTCGGTGCTGCTGGAGCTGAAGACCCGGCGCCTGCTGCCCGGACGCGACGACGGCGAGCTCGAGGAGGAGCTGGCTCTCTGGGAGGAGCGGGACCTGCTGCTGGCCCGGCTGCTCGAGTGCAAGACGTTCAAGGACGCCGCCGCCGCCATGCAGAAGACCATGGAGTCGGCCGGGCGGTCCTGGCCGCGCGTGGCGGGGCTCGAGGAGCGCTACGCCAAGCTGGTGCCCGATGTGCTGGCCGGGGTCACCGCCGGGCAGCTGCACCAGGTCATGGAGGCCCTGCTGGCCCCCAAGCCCCAGACCCGGGTCCTGCTGGACCACGTGGCCCCGGTGCGGGTCAGCGTCGGGGACGCCGTCATCGAGCTGCTCGACGAGCTTCCCCGGGCCCGGCGGATTTCCTTCGCCCGCCTCACCTCCGGGCTGGTCGAGCGGCTCGAGGTGATCGTGCGGTTCCTGGCCCTGCTGGAGCTCTACAAGCAGGGATCGGTCGATCTGGAGCAGGCCAGCACCTTCGGCCAGCTCGAGGTGGTGTGGCTCGGCCCGCCGCTCGGCCTGCCCGGAGTCCCGGGCCAGGACGCGGGGGATCAGATGGCCGCGATCGAGGAGTACGAGGGCTGATGGCCAGCGAGGAAGCCCGGGCCATCGAGGCCATCGTCATGGTCTCGGACCGCCCGGTGGAGCCGCACCTCCTGGCCCAGCTGCTGGAGATCCCCCCGGCCCGGGTGGAGGAGATCTGCGACCGGCTGGCCCGCTCCTACGCCGAGGAGGACCGGGGCTTCTCACTGGTGCGGGTGGCGGGCGGCTACCGCTACCAGAGCCACCCCGACCAGGCGCCGTACGTGGAGCGCTTCGTTCTCGAGGGCCAGTCCGCCCGGCTGTCGGCCGCGGCGCTCGAGACCCTGGCCATCGTGGCCTACAAGCAGCCGGTGTCGCGGGCCCAGGTGGGGGCCATCCGGGGAGTCAACGCCGACGCCGTGATCCGCACCCTGCAGACCCGAGGTTTCATCACCGAGGTCGGCCGGGACCCCGGCCCCGGTCAGGCCACCCTGTACGGGACCACCTCCCTGCTGCTCGAGAAGCTGGGGCTGGACTCCATAGACCAGCTGCCGGCCCTGGCCCAGTTCGTGCCCGGACCGGAGATCATGGACGCGCTGGAGCGGAGCCTGCGGGCCGACCCGCCCTCCGCTCCCGGCTCCGGTGACGAGCCGGCCCCGGCCGGGGAACCCGGGGTGCCCGGAGGCGAATCCACGGCCCTCGAGGGCGGACCGGCGCTCGAGGGGGGCACGGGCCTCGAAGGGGGGCCGGAGACCGGTGGAGGGCCCGGTGGCTGGGCCGGACCGGGCCTGCCGGGGGAGTGACCGAAGCGGGAGAGCGGCTCCAGAAGGTGCTGGCCGCGGCCGGGATAGGAAGCCGGCGTCACTGTGAGGAGCTCATCGCCGACGGCCGGGTGGAGGTCAACGGCCAGACCGCGGTCCTCGGCCGGCGGGTGGACCCGGCCACCGACCGGGTGGCCGTGGACGGGGTGGCGGTGGCCACCGCTCCGGGCCTGGTGTACTACCTGCTCAACAAGCCGGCCGGGGTGGTCTCAACGGCCTCCGACCCCCAGGGCCGTCCAACCGTGGTGGACCTGGTTCCCGCCGAGCCGCGGGTGTACCCGGTCGGTCGGCTCGACGCCGCCACCGAGGGGCTGCTGATCCTCACCAACGACGGTGACCTGACCTACCGGTTGACCCACCCGAGCTTCGGGGTCGACAAGGAGTACCTGGCGGCGGTCGAGGGTGCCCCCCGGCCGGCCGCGGTGCGGGCGCTGCGCCAGGGGGTCGACCTGGAGGACGGCCGCACGGCCCCGGCCCGGGTGTCGCTGGTCGGGCCCGACGTGCTGCGCATAACCATCCACGAGGGCCGCAACCGTCAGGTTCGGCGCATGGCCGACGCCGTCGGCCACCCGGTCCGCCGGCTGGTGCGCACCCGGTTCGGTCCGCTGCGGGCCGGTGGCCTGCGACCGGGGGAGTGGCGCCCCCTCACCCAGGAGGAGGTCCGCGCCCTGGAGCGGGCTGCGGCCGCCCCGGCCGCTTCCCCTAGGCTGGCCGGCCGTGCCCGTGCCCGCCCCGCCAAGTGACCTTCGAACCCGCTGAACGCCGGGCCCAGATCGTCGGCACCGGGCTCATCGGCGGCTCCATAGGGGCGGCTCTGCGCCGCCGGGGCTGGACTGTCACCGGCTATGACACCAACGGGCGGCGCCAGGAACGCGCCGTCGAGCTCGGGGTGGTGGACCGGGGCGGGCGCGACCCCGATGCGGTGGTGGTGTTCGTGGCCGTGCCGGCCGGAGCGGTGGCCGGAGCCGTGGAGGAGGCCCTGGCGTCGCATCCCCGGGCCGTGGTGACCGACGTGGCCGGGGTCAAGGGGCCGGTGGTGGGCCGGGTGACCGACCCCCGCTTCGTCGGCGGTCACCCCATGGCCGGCTCCGAGCAGGAGGGGGTGGACGGCTCCGACGCCGAGATGTTCCAGGGGGCCACCTGGGTGCTCACCCCCGAGCCGCACACCGACCCGGTGGCTTTCGCCTCGGTCCGCTCCCTGGTCAGCCAGCTCGGGGCCAACGTGGTGGAGCTGCCGGCCGCCCGCCACGACGACATGGTCGCCCTGGTGTCGCACGTGCCGCACCTGACCGCCGCCACCTTGATGAACCTGGCCGCCGACACCGCCCTCGAGCACGCCACCCTCCTGCGCCTGGCCGCCGGCGGGTTCCGGGACATGACCCGCATCGCCGCCGGTGAGGCCACGATCTGGCCCGATGTGTGCTCGGAGAACCGCGACGGCATCCTCGAGGTCCTGGACCGGCTGCTGTCCGCCCTGGCCGCGGTGCGGGACGTGGTCGCCTCCGGTGACCGGGAGGTGCTGCTGCGCACCCTGGAGCGGGCCCGCCAGGCCCGGGTCAACCTGCCGGCCGGGGTGCCGAGCGCCGGCGCCGCCGTCGAGGTCCGCGTCCCCGTGGCCGACCGGCCCGGCGTCCTGGCCGGCGTGACTACCCTGCTCGGCGAGATGGCCGTCAACATCTACGACCTCGAGATAGCCCACAGCGCCGAAGGGGACCGGGGGGTGCTCGTGCTGGTCATCGACGCCGCCGCGGTCGACTCGGTGCGGGCCGCCCTGCACGAGCGGGAGTACCGCTGCTCCATCCGTCCCCTGGGCCAGTGACCTCCCTGGTGGTCGACCCGTCGCCGGGCGGGCTGTCCGCGAGCCTGCGGGTGCCGGGTGACAAGTCCATCTCCCACCGGGCCCTGCTCCTGGCCGCCCGGGCCGACGGCACCTCCCGGATCACCGGGCTGTCCGACGGGGCCGACGTGACCGCCACCCGGCGGGCCGTGCAGGCCTTCGGGGCCGTCGTGGCCGTGGACGACGACGGCACGGTGCACGTCACCGGCACGGAGCCCCGCGAGCCCGAGACGGTCATAGACGTGGGCAACTCCGGGACCGGAATCCGGTTGCTGGCCGGGTGGGCCGCGGGCATCGACGGCCTCACCGTGCTCCACGGCGACGCTTCCATCGCCCGCCGCCCCATGGGCCGGGTGGTGGAGCCGCTGCGGTCCATGGGGGCGCGCATCGACGGCCGCCAGGATGGCCGGCTGCCGCCGCTGGTGGTCCGCGGTGGGCGCCTGTCCGGCATCGACTACCGGCTGCCGGTCCCGAGCGCCCAGGTGAAGAGCGCGGTGCTGCTGGCCGGGCTGAGCGCCTCGGGGCCCACCACCGTCCGGGAGACGGTTCCCACCCGGGCCCACAC
This sequence comes from Actinomycetes bacterium, assembly GCA_021816565.1. The sequence goes on along the minus strand of JAKAXN010000132.1, from coordinate 4,110 downwards.
CGAACAGATGCTGGCCGCCTGCGGCGCCCGGGTCGACGTCGACGGGGGAGCGGTGACGCTCCACCCCGGTCCTCTGCACGCCACCCGCTTCACCGTGCCCGGCGATCCGTCGCAGGCGGCATTCTGGGTGGTGGCGGCCTGTATCACCCCGGGCAGCGACCTGACCGTGGAGAACGTCTACGTCGGTCCGCAGCGGGCCGGTTTCGTCGAGGTGCTGAAGCGGATGGGCGCCGACGTGGAGCTGCTACACCACGACCCGGTGGCCACCGTCGCCGATATCCGGGCCCGGTACTCCCCGCTGGCCGGCACCGAGGTCGGCGGCGCCGAGATCCCGGGTCTGATCGATGAGATCCCGGTGCTGGCGGTGGCCGCGGCATCCGCCACGGGTGTCACCACCTTCCGCGACGCCGCCGAGTTGAAGGTCAAGGAGAGCGACCGCATCGCCACCATGGTCGGTGCCCTGGGTGCCGTCGGCGCCGAGGTGGAGGGGCGGCCCGACGGACTGGTGGTCAACGGGTCCGCAGGCCGCCCGCTGGCCGGAGGGACGATCGACTCGGCTGGGGACCACCGGGTGGCCATGGCCCTGGCGGTGGCCGCCCTGGCCGCCTCGGCCCCGGTCGAGATCACCGGCTGGGAGGCGGTCGCCACCAGCTACCCAGGATTCGAGGAGGATCTACGCCGTTGCCGCCCGTCCGAGTGATAGCCATCGACGGTCCGGCCGGGTCGGGCAAGTCCACGGTGGCCCGCCGGGTCGCCGCCCGCCTCGGGCTGGACTACCTCGACACCGGTGCCATGTACCGGGCGGTGGCGTTCGAGGCCATCCGGCGGGGGATCGATCCCGACGACGCCGACACCGTGGCCGAGCTCACCCGCCAGATGGACCTGCAGGTGGAGGAGCGGGTGACGGTCAACGGCACCGATGCCACCGTCGAGATCCGCGGGCCGGAGGTGACCAGGGCGGTCAGCGTGGTGGCCGCCAACCCGGCGGTGCGCCATGAGCTGGTGCTGCGCCAGCGGGAGTGGGCCGAGGCCCACGGCGGCGGGGTGGTGGAGGGACGGGACATCGGCACGGTGGTGTTCCCCCACGCCCCGCTCAAGGTGTTCCTGACCGCCAGCGAGGACGCCCGGGCCGAGCGGCGTTCCAAGGAGATGCTCGACCGCCAGTACGACGAGGTCGCCGCCGACCTGGCCCGGCGGGACCGGATCGACTCCACCCGGGCGGCGTCGCCGCTCAGCGCGGCCGGCGACGCCGTCCAGGTGGACACCACCGACCTGGGTGCCGACCAGGTGGTCGAGCACGTCCTGGCCCTGGTGGCCGAGCGGATACCGGAGGAGAAGTGAAGCAGCGTCTGTCCCTGATCTGGTACGCCATCGCCAGAGGTCTGGTGGAGCTGGTCTGCCGTCTCTACTGGCGGGTCGAGATCCGCGACCGCGACAAGCTCCCCCGCACCGGGGCCTACGTCATCGCCCCGGTCCACCGCTCGAACATCGACACCCTCCTGGCCGGCTGCCTGACCCGGCGGCGGATCCGCTTCATGGGCAAGGACAGCCTGTGGAAGTACCGCTGGTCGGGCGTTCTCTTCAGCTCCCTCGGCGCGTTCCCGGTGCACCGGGGCACCCCCGACCGGGAGGCCCTGAGGCGCTGCGAGGAGGCGGTACGGGCCGGCGAGCCGGTGGTGCTGTTCCCGGAGGGCACCCGCCAGAGCGGACCCCGGCTGCACCCCCTGTTCGAGGGGGCGGCGTTCGTGGCCGCCCGGGCCGGCGTGCCGGTGGTGCCGGTCGGCATCGGCGGCAGCGAGTGGGCCATGCCCAAGGGCAGCAAGCGGGTCTCGCCGGTCAAGGTGGTGATGGTGGTGGGTGACCCCATCCACCCGCCCGCCCGGGGCGAGGGCGGCCGGCTGGCCCGCCGGACGGTGACCGACATGACCGCCCAGCTGAGCGTGGACCTGCAGGCGCTGTTCGACCGGGCGCTGCGCCAGGCCGGCCGGGGCTGAGCCGCCGGACCGGTCAGGGGTCGGCCGCTAGTGGGTGATCCCGGCCAGGGCCATCGAGGCCGACATGGCCCGGTCGTCGGGGACGGCTTCGCCGCCGGCGGTGGGATCGGCGCCGGGGGCCAGCCCGGCCACGGCGGCCAGCGCCGAGAGCTGGCGCACCGAGTCGCGCAGCTCCCGCGGCAGCGGGAAGTACTCGTCCTCGTCCACCGCCCGGATCTCCTCCACGCCCAGGGCCGGGTGGAGGTGCTCCACCACCGCCTGGACGATCTCCTCCGGGGCGGAGGCGCCGGCGATCACCCCGATCGTGCCCGACAGGTCCTCGGGCAGCTCGGAGGGATCGTCCACCCGTAGCACGGTCGGGCAGCCGGCGGCCCGGGCGGTGCGCTCCAGGGCCAGGGTGTTGGACGAGGTGGCCGAGCCGATGACCACCACGGCGTCGCAGCGCTCGGCGATGGCCTTCAGGGCGGCCTGCCGGTTGGTGGTGGCGAAGCACAGGTCGGAGCTGCCCGGCACCCACAGGTCCGGCCAGCGCCGCTTGGCCGCCTCGAGCAGGGCCTTCCACTCGTCCACCGCCAGGGTGGTCTGGGCCAGGAAGGCCACCGGACCCTCCGGGTCCGCCAGGGCCTCCAGCTCGTCCAGGTGCTCGATCCGATGCACCGCCCCGGGGGCCACCGCGGCGGTGCCGATGGCCTCCTGGTGGCCCTCGTGGCCCACGTAGACGATGCTGTAGCCCTTCTTGGCCCGCATCTTCACCTCGTGGTGGACCTTGCGCACCAGGGGGCACACCGCGTTGACGACCGCCCCGCCCCGGGCCTGGGCGGCCTCGACCAGTTCGGGCGGGGAGCCGTGGGCCGACAGCATGAGCGGGGCGCCCTCGGGCACCTCGTCCAGGCTGTCCACGAAGACCACGCCCATCTCCTTGAAGCGGTCGACGACGACCTGGTTGTGGACGATCTCGTGGTAGCAGTACACGGGCGGCTCGAACACCCGGGTCATCCACGCCAGCGACTTGATGGCCATCTCGACGCCCGCGCAGAAGCCTCTCGGGGAGGCCAGGAGCACCCGCTCGACTTTCTCCATCGGTTCGAGGGTACCGGCGAGGCCCGGGCTAGACGAATCACCGGGAGAGGCTCCCGCCGTTCGGCCGGTCAACGCTCAGTAGTTCTGGACGAACAGCTCCGTCAGCTGGACGGTGCCGTTGTTGACGTACACCGAGGCGCCGGCCGCCCCGCCCCAGGGGGCCAGGATGTTCTTTCGGTGGCCCCAGCAGCCGGCCGAACCGGCGGTCGGGCAGTCGATGTTCGGGCTGTTCGGGCCGTCGTCGTACATCCAACCGAAGTCGGCGGCCAGCGGGGTCGGGTCGCCCCAGGCGATGTTCGAGCCCCAGGTGTAGCCCGACGGCCCGGTCGGGTCCACGCCGGCCAGGGCCCCGGCCGCGGCCAGGGTGTCGAGCACCGGGTTCTCGCCCATGGCCGGCAGGCCCCGGCTGGTCCGTTCGGCGTTGGCCACGGCCAGGAGCTGCCCCGAGGTGCTGAGGGAGTAGAAGTCGGCCGGGAGCGACAGCGGGCCGAGCCCCTCGGCGGCCCGGGCCCGGTTGATGTCGGCCAGCGCCGCGGCGTTGCAGGCGGCCACGTCGGGGTTGGTGACCCAGCACGCCTGCTTCTGGGCGCTCGAGGCGTCCACCGATACCGCCGGGTTCTCCCAGGCCGGCAGGGGGTTCACCGCGGCCGGGGCCACGGTGTTGACTATCGGGGTGGCCGGCGAGGGTGCGGTGGGGGCGCCCAGGCTGTCGACCTGGCCCATGTTGTCGGGGATCCAGTAGCCGGAGCCGACGGCCATGATCCCCACCGACCGGGCCGCGCCGGCTGCGTCGAAGTCGACGGCCGATCCGTGGAAGCCGGCGTCGCCGAAGCTGAAGATGCCGCCGTCGGAGGCGACCAGCCAGTAGCCGTGGCCGTCGGGGGTGGAGGCCATGCCGACCACCGGCTTGGCCAGGGTGATGCCGCCGGTGGATCCGTGGAAGCCGGCGTCGCCGAAGCTGAAGATGCCGCCGTCGGAGGCGACCAGCCAGTAGCCGTGGCCGTCGGGGGTGGAGGCGATGCCGACGATGGGCTTG
>JAKAXN010000131.1 GCA_021816565.1 Actinomycetes bacterium | reverse complement strand
TCTTCGTCGCCAGCCGCGTTCAGGGATAGCCGGTCGGCCCCCGGGCCGGGTGACCTTCTGCCCTGCCTGGGGGCCCATCCGGTCCGGCACGCTCCATCCCGGAACCTTCCGAGGATCGGAACCTTCCGAGGAGAGGAGCGGACCGTGGCGGATACCGAGACCCCGAAGGCGGCCGGAGCATCGCTGCGGGAGATCCTGGCTGAGCACGACACCCGGGTGGCCGACGCCTTGCGCACAGTGACCGCCACCACCAGCGGCACCAGCCGGGTGCGGGCGATGCACGTGCTGGGCCGGTTGCTGGCGGCCCACGACTCCGTGGTCGGATCCACCCTGTGCCCGCTGCTGCACGATCTGCCCGGCGGGCCCGAGGTGGCCCTGCGGTTGCGCCGCGGCTGCGAGCAGCGGGAGATGCTGCTCGGCCGTTTCCAGTCGCTCAGCCAGGGCACCGACGCCCACAACGTGTACCCGGTGTTCGGGGCGGAGATCGAGTCCATCCTGGTCGACCTGCAGCAGAGTTTCGACCAGCACGCCGAGGACGAGACGGTCAGGGTGGGGCAGCTGCTGGATTCGACGTCGGGGAGCGTCGCCCCCGCTGTCGTGGCCGCCCGGATGGCCATAGAGGAGACCCGGGCCCCGGGCCGGGCCCACCGGCTGACGGTCCGGTACCCGACATCGAGGACGCTGCGGGCCCTGTACCGGAGCGTGGACCGGATGCACGACTGGAACGACTCCCACCACGGGTGGCCGGTACCGGGTCGCCGGGCGCCCCAGTCGGTCAGGCCCAGCCGGAACTTCGACCGTCAGCCGCCGTCGATCCCCGACCTGCTCGCCGGGTACGACCGGACCGTCGAGGCGATCATCGCCGAGTTGTCCGAGGCCGGCCCCGACGGACCGAGGCGGGCCGCTGCCGCCTACCGGCTGGCCGCCGCGGTGGCGGTACACGACTCGATCGTGGGCGGCACTCTGTGCCCGCTGCTGAGGGCCGTACCCGAGGGTCGCGACGCCGCCTCGGTCCTCCAGCGAGGCTGCCAGGAGCGGTCCCGGCTGCTGGAGGACTGGGACCGGCTGGTGGGCAGCGCCTCGCCGTCGGAGCTGTTCGAGACCCGTGCCGAGGACGCCGGGCGGGTCATCGACGAGCTCGTCTCCAGCTTCCGGGCCCATGAGACCCACGAGACCGACGACGTGTCGGCCGTGGTCGAGCAGTTGAGGGCCCGGTCCTGGAAGTCCGGCGGGACCGGCCTGATCAGCCCCTACCTGCTGCCGGAGTGGCCCAACCCCGATCCCGGGGTGCTGGCCGCCCACATGGCTCTCTGGGCCGAGCGGGCTCCCACCCACCCCCACCCGGCACTGGGCAGACACCCCACCAACCGCCTGCTGCGCAACTTCTACCGCCACGCCGACCAGTTGCGGGACCGGCGCCACGCCCGCCACGGCTGGCCCCGGCTCACCTGAGGCGGGCCCTCACCTCCCCGAACGGTCCAGTACCCCGTCCGGCTGCATGACCCCCGCCGGCCGGTCGGCCTCACCGTCGTCGGCTCCGCCGCGACACCGCTCGATCCGGTAGGCGGCGTAGAGCGGAGGGACCGACAGGGTGGCCTGGACCAGGTAGACCGCCAAGTCCCCGCCCCCCAGTCTGGCGGCCACGTTCGGTGCCAGGTCCCACCAGGCGTGCAGGGCGGTGACCCCGGCCAGAGCGGCCAGGGCCGCGGGGGCTGCCCGGTACCGGCCGCGGCGGCTCGAAGCGAACAGCGCGGCCCCCGCCACCGCGGTCCACAGGCCGTGGGTGAAGGGGGCGGCCAGGGCCCGGGCCACGACCATCTCGATGATGGCGTGGCTGCTGCCCCAGGAGTTGATGGCGCTGGCCGTGGCGTAGCCGGCGCTTTCGAACGCGGTGAAGCCCAGCCCGACCAGGCCGCCCAGTACCAGCCCGGACCGGGCGGTCCGCTCGACCAGATGGCGGGTGAGATATGCCAGTACCGCCAGCTTGGAGGCCTCCTCCACCACTCCCACCCAGCCGTCGAAGACGAACGCCGGTTGGGAGATCATCGGGTGCTCCAGGAACGCCGAGGCCAGGAAACCCAGCAGGCCTCCGTAGGCGAACAGCCGGACCATCAGCGGGGTGCCCACGCCGGGCAGGACCTCGCCGTCGGCGACGCGCACCCCGAGGGCCAGGGGGACCACGAAGGTGCCGAGCACCACCGCTCCGGCCACGTAGCGGTCACCGGTCGACAGCAGCACGGCGACCGCCAAGCCCCACGCCGCCGCGCCACCCACCAGGAGTTGCAGCCACCTGGGCCACCGGCCCGGCTTCCACCATCGCGTGGACGGGGCCGGTCTGGCCAGGAGTGCGGGCCTCATCTGTTCCATGGTCCCGGACCGGCCCGGGCCGTTATAGGGCCGGTGGTCCGTACCGCACCCGGCTAGGTGAGTGCCTTGAGCTTCTCCATGGAGGCCCGCACGACCGCGTCCAGGTCCGGGCCGCCTCCGGGGCCGCCGGCCCACTCCTGCAGCGCCACCCGCAGCACCGTCATACCGGCGTCGGCGGCCATGGTGGCCTGCGGTTCTTCCACCCCCCGCTGGCGCAGCACGGCGGCCACCGCTGCGGAGTATCCGGCCAGCTTGGTCAGCTCCCGTTCCCGGAGCTCCGGGTTGCCGGCGATGACGGAGTGCCTTTTGGCGGCCAGGTCCCGCCGGCCCTCACCCAGCATGGCGGCGGCCTCCTTCAGCCCCGCGCCCACCGCGTCGAGGGCTCCGGTGCCGGCCGGGGCGGCGGCTACGCCGGCCACTATCCGGTCGCGCAGGACCTCCGACCCGCCGAAGAGGACCTCTCTCTTGTCGGCGAAGTGACGGAAGAAAGTGCGCTCGCTGAGCCCGGCGGCCTCGGCGATCTGGGCGGCGGTGGTCTGATCGAAGCCCCGCTCGGCGAACAGGGTGAGCGCCGCTTCCTGCAGCCGGCCCCGGCTGTCCGGTTCCCATCGACCCACGGCCCGAGCCTACCTGTTGACAGTTACTGACATCAGGCCTATCTTGATGGCAGTAACTGACATCGGTATCGAGGGAGAGGTCGTCATGAGATTTTTCGTCACGGGAGCGTCAGGGTGGATCGGTTCGGCCACCGTGGCCGACCTCCTGGGCGCCGGTCACGAGGTGGTCGGCCTGGCCCGGTCGGATTCCTCGGCGCAGGCCCTCGAGGCGGCCGGGGCGGTGCCGTTCCGGGGTGACCTCGGCGACCCCGCGGGCCTGGCGGGGGAGGCGGCCCGGTCCGACGGGGTCATCCACCTGGCGTTCCAGCACGACGTGGCCTGGAGCGGCAACTTCGTCGAGGCGGCCGCCGCCGACCGCCGGGCCGTCGAGGCCATGGGTGCGGCCCTGGCCGGATCGGACCGGCCGTTGGTCCTGGCCTCGGGCATGATCGGCCTGGACGTGGACCGGGTGGCCACCGAGAACGACGGCCTGGTGGCCGGATCCCTGCTGAGGGGAAACCCGGCGGGCATCCGGGCCGCCACCGCGCTGCTGGCGCTGTCGCTGCGGGGCATCGGCGTGCGGTCCTCGGTGCTGCGCTACCCGCCCACGGTGCACGGCGACGGCGACCACGGCTTCATGGCCACCTTCGTCGACGTCGCCCGCCGCAGCGGGTTCTCCGCCTATGTGGGCGACGGGGCCAACCGGTGGCCCGCCGTCCACCGCTCCGACGCCGGCCGCCTGACCCGCCTGGCCGCTGAGTCCGCCCCGGGCGGATCCGTGCTGCACGCCGTCGCCGACGAGGGCGTGGCCTTCCGTGACATCGCCGCTGTCATCGGCCGTCACCTCGATGTGCCGCTCCGGTCGCTGGACCAGAGCGAGGCGCTCGGCCACTTCGCCCATCTGGGGTACTTCGCCGGCGTGGACACGCCCGCCTCCGCCGACATCACCCGCCAGCTGCTCGGCTGGGAGCCGACCGGCCCGTCCCTCCTGGAGGACCTCGAGGCCGGCCACTACTTCGGCCCCCGGTAGCCGCCGGCCGGCCCGGGCCCGGGCCGGCCGCTGCGGTGGGGGGCGGCTAGGCCCCGGCGGTGTGGGTCAGGAACCCGACCGCCATGGTCACCGCCATGGCCAGCGAGCCGCCGAGCACCACCCGCAGGGTCGGCCGGCCCCACGGGGCCCCACCGGCGACCGCACCGGACCAGCCCAGCACCGCCAGCCCCACCACCGCGACCACCGCGATGAGCAGGGACTGCAGCGACCGGGGGGAGACCACCAGGGTCAGCACCGGCAGGATGGCTCCGACGGCGAAGGCGGTCGCCGAGGCCACCGCGGCCTGCAGCGGTCGGGCGGTCCTCTCCTCGCTCAGCCCCAGCTCGTCGCGGGCGTGGGCGGCCAGGGCGTCGTGGGCGGTCAGCTGCTCGGCCACCTGCCAGGCCAGGTGGGCCTCGACGCCGCGCGCTGCGTACATCCGGGCCAGCTCCTCCAGCTCGGCGTCGGGGGCCGCCGCCAGCTCGGCCTCCTCCCGGGCCAGGTCGGCCCGCTCGCTGTCACGCTGGGAGGACACCGACACGTACTCCCCGGCCGCCATGGCCATGGCTCCGGCGGCCAGCCCGGCCAGGCCGGCCGTCAGGACAGCCGAATGGCTGGCGTTGGCCGCCGCCACCCCCAGCATCAGGCTGGCGGTGGAGACGATCCCATCATCGGCGCCCAGCACCGCCGCCCTCAACCAGGCGCTGCGGTGACCCCGGTGACGCTCGGGTAGGTGCGCCCCTGGCCGCGGTTTGGCCGTCATCGCCCCATTCTGATCCCGCAGCCGGCGATGGTGACAGGGCAGTTCGGCTGCTTTCAGAAGTACACGAGCCCGGACGGAGTGCTCAGCGGCCTCGTATCAGATCGGATAGCGGTCGCCTCGTTAGGCACGTTCCACCATCCTCCGAGCGAATGGGGTGTCCGTGCTGAAGATCAGGGCCGTGGTCAGGACGCGGCACGTGACGGGCCGGGCGATCGCGGTATCGGCGTCCCTACTGCTCGTCCTGATGGGGATCCAGCTGATGTCGGTACCGGTGGCCCGGGCGGCGGGAACCGTCGGGCTGGGCACCCAGACGGTGCAGTCGAACCACGATTCCAACAGCTCCGGGCTGGCCGAGGCCTTCCAGGCCACGGCGGGTGCCTCTGGAGCGGTCACCTCTCTATCCGTGTACGTAGATTCGACCTCGCAGGCCTCATCCGTGGAGGTAGGGCTGTACAGCGACGCTGCGGGTCAGCCGGGCAGTCTCCTGACCGGAGGGACGATCTCCTCCCCCACCAGCGGGGCCTGGAACACCGTGACCGTCCCGGCCGCGACCATCACCTCCGGTGATCCGTACTGGATCAGCGTGCTCTCACCGCTGGGGTCCGGGACATTTGCTTTCAGGGACGCCCCCAGCGGACCGCTCTCAGAGGGCAGCAGCCAGTCGAATCTCACGTCTCTGCCCGCCACGTGGACCCCCGGGCCACGGTGGGACAACACCCCCATCTCCGCCTACGCGACTGTTGGAAATTCTCCTCCGGACCTTTCGGTCAGCCCGTCGACTCTCGCCGAGGGGGCCATCATCGGCGCTGCCGCACCATCTCCCTCGACCATCTCCGTCTCCAACGCCGGCGGGGGAAGCCTCAGCTTCTCCGCTTCCAGTGATTCGCAGTGGCTGACCGTCACCCCGGCGACCGGCACCGCGCCGCAGTCCCTGAGCGTCACCGCTTCGGCAGCCGGGCTGGTAGCCGGGACCTACACCGGGCACATAACCGTCACCGCCTCGGGCGTTTCGGGCTCTCCCCAGGTGGTGACCGTCACTCTTGTCGTGAACAGCCCCGCTCCCGCGGACGGCGTGGACTGGACGACCGTAGGGCACGACTCCGGTCGAAGTGGGACGGCTCCAGCCGAATCCCAAATTGGAACGGCCAACGCCGCCTCCTTGAGCCAGAACTGGTCCACGTCTCTCGACGGCAAGGTCACGGCCCAGCCGCTGTTCCTGAGCGCAGTGCAGGTCATGGGGGCGATCCACGACGTCGTGATAGCTGCGACCAACCAGGACACGGTGTATGCCCTCGACGCCAACACCGGCGCCGTGCTCTGGAGCGACCATCTGGCGACCGCTCCGGCCAGTTGCGGGATACCCGGGGGTCTCGGAATCTCCGCGACGCCAGCGGTGGACCTGTCGGCGGATCGGATCTACGCGGTAACCGACGACGGGGACCTACGGACCCTCTCGCTGGCCGACGGTAGTCAGGTCGCCCCGGCCGTGCCGATCGTGGCCGACCCGGCTACCAACTACGTCTGGGGTGGACTGAACCTGTCGGGTGGCAGCCTCTACATCCCGACAGGTAGCAACGGGTGCGATCAGGCCCCGTGGCAGGGCGGGATCTACCAGGTCGACGTCAGCGGGTCGGTGCCGGCGCCGGTCAAGCACTGGGTGACGGTTCCCAGCCTCCCGGCCAGCGAGGCCGGAGGGGGTATCTGGGGATCCGGGGGCGTTTCAGTCGATGCCGCCACCGGTCACGTATTCGCGGCCAGCGCCGATGACGCCACCAACCTCACCGGTGATGAGGGGTACACCCCCTATTCGGGGAGCCTCCTGGCTCTCGACGCCAATCTGAACCTCCTCGGCTGGTACCAACCCCCCCAGTCTCCGAACTACAACTGCGGAAGCAGCCCTCCCTGCGACCAGGACTTCGCCGCCACTCCGCTGCCGTTCCAGCCGCCGGGCTGCCCGACGATGCTGGCGGCGGGGAACAAGAACGGAAACCTCTACGTGACCTCGGCGCCGAATCTGGAGGCCGACACCGGCTACGACGGGTCCAACGTGCAGGTGATCACCCTCAACCAGGACATCGACGACATCGGTAAGGGGGGTATCTCGGGAACGCCCGTATACGACCCGACGACCAACATGCTCTACCTGGTGGACACCGGCCCCGGGCTCACCGGAGTGGCGGGAGGACTGGTTGCCCTGGCAGTCCAGCCCGACTGCTCTCTGTCGGTGGCGTGGAGCAGGACGGTCGGCACGAGCATCAGCAACTCCCCCAACTCACCACCGACGATCGCCAACGGCGTCGTATACGTGGGAGTCAACGACGGGAGCGTGGCGGCCTTCAATGCCTCGACGGGAGCCACCCTGTGGAACAGCGGATCGAACGGCTTCGCGGTTTACGACGCTCCGATAGTGGCCAACGGAAGGGTGATCGCCGGCTCGTGGAGTGGAGCCACATCCGCCGCTGGCGGAACCGTTACGGCTTGGACCCCGTCCACTCCGCTGGGACTCGGGGCGGCACCGAACAGCGTGAGTTTCAGCACCACCGCCGGGGCCGGGAACCCTCCGGCGCAGACGGTGTCGCTCACCAACGGAGGGTCCCAACCGATCACCTTCGCGGCCGGGTCGGACGAAAGTTGGCTGTCCGTCACGCCAACCAGCGGCACGGTCCCGGCAACGCTCACCCTGCAGGCCGACACGGCGGGGCTGGCCGCCGGTAACTACTCCGCCGTCGTCACGGTCACGCCCAGCCAGGGAGCTGCCCAGACCGTGAGCGTCCAACTCGACGTCGCCCCGCAGCCGACCCCGCCCGGGGTGCCCACCCAGGTCAAGGCTGCGCCGGGCGACGGGTCGGCGACAGTGTCGTGGACCGCTCCGGCTGATGGCGGCAGCCAGATCACCTCCTATACGGTCACGCCTTTCGTGGGCGCCTCGGCCCAGAAGGCTGTCACTGTGACCGGTAGCCCGCCCTCGACTTTTGCGTCTGTGACGGGGTTGACCAACGGAACCTCGTACAGCTTCACGGTCGCTGCAACCAACTCGGTCGGAACCGGGCCCGCCTCCAGCGCCACGACGCCGATCACGCCCACCGCCACCTCCAATCCCGTGATGGACGTGAGTGTGTCCGCCGATGCAACCGGAGGCAGCGTCACGACCCCCACATTCAGCACCGCCCAGGCCGGCGAAACCCTCGTCGCTTTCGTGTCATCGGATGGCCCGGGGATTCCAGGCGGTCAGAGCGCGACCGTCAGCGGGGCCGGGCTGAGTTGGAAACTGGCCGGCCGTTCGAACAGCGAGTACGGCACCGCGGAGGTGTGGTGGGCGACCGCCTCCTCCCCGCTGACCGGTGTGACAGTGTCCGCCGCAGAAGGACAGAGCGGCTACTACCAGATGCTCACGGTGAAGAGCTTCGAGGGCAGCTCCGGTGTCGGAGCAGTCGCGACCGGATCTGCCGCCTCCGGGGCTCCCACCGTCTCGTTGAACACGACCCGCGACAACTCGCTGGTCTACGGAGTGGGCAACGACTGGGACAGTGCCCAGGGGCGCACCGCCGGCCCCGGGCAGGCGCTGACCGACCAGTGGGTCGAGACCACGACCGGCGACACGTTCTGGGTTCAGCAGCAGACCAACGCGGTTCCCGCGTCGGGCACGCCGGTGACGGTGAACGACACGGCCCCCACCGCGGACCGGTGGAACCTGACGGCTGTGGAGGTCGTGGGGTCCGCCCCCAGCGCGCCGACCGCCCCTTCGCCACCGACCGGGGTGACCGCGGTAGCGGGTAACCAGTCGGCCTCCGTGTCATGGACCGCTCCGTCCGACGGGGGCAGCCCCATCACCGCCTACACGGTCACTCCCTACATCGGGTCCGTCGCGCAGGCATCAACGTCTGTTACCGGCAGTCAGCCGGCTACCTCGGTAGCTCTGAGCGGCTTGACCAATGGCTCGGCCTACACCTTCACCGTGATCGCCGTGAACGCCATCGGACCCAGCGCTGCGTCCAGCCCCTCGCCGGCTGTCACCCCGGGATCCTCCCATCCCCCGGCGACCGACGTGCACGTAGCCGCCGACGGGTCCGGACCCACCGTCACGACCTCGGCCTTCAGCACCGCCAAGGCCAACGAGCTTCTGGTCGCCTTCGTCTCGTCTGACGGTCCGGGAGGAGCGCCGCAGACGGCAACCGTGACCGGCGCAGGTCTGACCTGGAAGCTGGCGGCCCGGGCCGACGGGCAGAGCGGCACAGCCGAGATCTGGACCGCGACGGCCCCTTCGGTACTGTCCGCAGTGACGGTGAGTTCCACTGCGGCGCAGACCGGTTACGACCAGAGCCTCAGCGTCTTGAGCTTCGAAGGCTCGAGTGGGCCCGGGGCCACCGCTACAGCCGGAGCATCCAGCGGTGCTCCGACCGTGGGCCTCACGACCACCGGGCAGGAGTCACTGGTCTTCGCCGTCGGTGAGGACTGGGACCAGGCGATATCCCGGACCGTGGGAACGGGCCAGTCCCTGGTGCACCAGTGGGTCGACACGAGGGTGGGGGAGACCTTCTGGGTGCAACAGATCACCTATCCCGTGGCGTCGCCGGCGCCGGTGATGCTCAACGACTCCGCGCCGACGACCGATCGCTGGAATCTGGCTGCCCTGGAGGTGACCGGCTCCTGAGCTACTGGGCCCCGACCCGCCCGCCGCCCGGGGTGGAGGACTAGCGTCGCCCCGGTGACAGACGGCTGGCAGGGAGGGTCCGGGCAGATGGCTGACGTACTGGTCGACCGGTCGGGGGGGATCGTGACGGTGACGCTCAACCGGCCGCAGCGCAAGAACGCCGTCACGCCGGCCCTGTGGAAGCAGCTGGGGGGCATCTTCGCCGAGATCAACAGCCGCCCCGACGACCGGGTGGTGGTGCTGACCGGCGCCGGGGAGGACTTCTGCTCGGGCGCCGACCTGGGCCGTGACCCCTCCGGCAGCGCCCACCCGCTGATGGCGATGCGCGACGTGGCGGACGCCGCTTTGGCCCTGCACCGGATGAGCAAGCCGACCATCGCCCGGGTGGACGGGGTGGCGGTGGGGGCCGGCATGAATCTGGCCCTGGCCTGTGACCTGGTGGTCGCCACGGACCGGGCCCGCTTCTCCCAGATCTTCCGGCGCCGGGGCCTCAGCGTCGACTGCGGGGGATCGTGGCTGCTGCCCCGCCTGGTCGGGATGCAGAAGGCCAAGGAGCTGGTCCTGCTCGGGGACATGCTCTCCTCCGCCGACGCGTCGGCGATGGGCCTGGTCAACCGGGTCGTGGCCCCGAGCGAGCTCGACGAGGTGGTCTCGTCGTGGGCGGCCCGGCTGGCGTCGGGTCCGGCCCTGGCCCTGTCCATGTCGAAGACGCTTCTCAACAAGAGCTTCGAGACTTCGATGGATCAGGCGCTGGAGGCCGAATCGCAGGCCCAGGCCGTCAACCTCACCGGCCCCGATGTCCGGGAGGCGTTCAAGGCGTTCGCCGAGAAGCGGGAACCGAACTTCGCCTGACCGGACCCGGCCCCTCCGATGCGGGGGGATTCGGGGTGCTGCACCAGTCGGTCGACCCGACGCCTGCGGCCGGGACGAAAGTCCGGGCGGCTACCCGCCCGGGAGGCCGTAGAATTGGTGACAGGGTCGAGGACACCTACCCGTGGATGAGAGGGGCGTCAGGGGTGCCGATCGCCGACTTACGACCGATGGCCCCCCGGGCCTGCAGCGGGCCCCCGGTGCTCGACGAGCGCAACGCCACGCTGAGGCAGATGGCGGTAGCCGCCCAGGAGAAGGCCCGCCGGCAGCGCCTCGACGCCATCCGGCGCCGGGACGAGGCCCGCCAGCGGGCCGGCCAGCGGATAGTGCCGATGTGGCG
>JAKAXN010000130.1 GCA_021816565.1 Actinomycetes bacterium | reverse complement strand
GGCCCGGGTGGCCCGGGCCAGCCGCATCCTGGTCGAGGGGGTCCACGACGCCGAGCTGGTGGAGAAGGTGTGGGGCGACGACCTGCGGGTGGAGGGCATCGTGGTCGAGATGCTCGACGGCATCGACCACCTGGCGGCGGTGATAGACCGGTACCGGCCCGGCCCCGACGCCCGCCTCGGGGTGCTGGTGGACCACCTGGTCGCCGGGTCCAAGGAGTCCCGCATCGCCGCCTCCCTCGGGGGTCCCGACGTGCTCATCAGGGGTACCCCCTTCGTGGACGTGTGGCAGGCCATACGCCCGCACGTGGTCGGCCTGTCGGCCTGGCCGGTGATCCCCCCCGGTCGCCCGTGGAAGGAGGGCATCTGCGCCGCCCTCGGCGAGCCGGTTCCCGGCCGTCTGTGGAAGAAGCTGCTGTCGCGGGTACGTACCTACGCCGACCTGGAGCCGGCGCTGGTCGGCTCGGTCGAATCGCTCATCGACTTCGTCACCTCCGGAGGGTAGGACGCATGGAACACGTGAAGCTGGGCCGCACCGGACTCGAGGTGTCGCGGATCTGCCTGGGGTGCATGAGCTACGGCGACTCCTCCCGGGGCGGCCACCCGTGGGTGCTGCCCGAGGACGAGAGCCGGACCTTCATCAAGAAGGCTCTCGAGGCCGGGATCAACTTCTTCGACACCGCCAACGTCTACTCCGTCGGCTCGAGCGAGGAGTTCCTGGGCCGGGCCCTGCGGGACTTCACCACCCGGGAGGAGGTCGTGATCGCCACCAAGGTCCACGGCCGGATGC
This sequence comes from Actinomycetes bacterium, assembly GCA_021816565.1. The sequence goes on along the minus strand of JAKAXN010000130.1, from coordinate 9,883 downwards.
GCCCCGGGCCCAACGGGGCCGGGCTGTCGCGAAAGGCCATCATGGCCGAGCTGGACGCCAGCCTGCGCCGCCTGGGGACCGATTATGTGGATTTGTACCAGATCCACCGGTTCGACCATCACACCCCGCTGGAGGAGACCCTCGAGGCCCTCCACGACGTGGTCAGGGCCGGGAAGGTCCGCTACATCGGGGCGTCGTCCATGTACGCCTGGCAGTTCGCCAAGGCCCTGTACCTGGCCGACCTGCACGGCTGGACCCGCTTCTCCACCATGCAGAACCACTACAACCTGCTGTACCGGGAGGAGGAGCGGGAGATGATGCCGCTGTGCGCCGATCAGGGCGTGGCCGTCATCCCCTGGAGCCCGCTGGCCCGGGGCCGCCTGACCCGGGGTTGGGACGAGAGCACCCGTCGCTCCGAGACCGATGCGTTCGGCAGCCGCCTCTACGACCCGGACTCCTCGGACCGGACTGTGGTGCAGCGGGTGGCCGAGGTGGCCGGGCAGAGGGGCGTGCCCATGGCCCAGGTGGCTCTGGCGTGGATGCTGGCCAAGCCGTTCGTGACCGCCCCCATCATCGGCGCCACCAAGCCCCACCACCTCGACGACGCCGTCGCCGCCACCGGCCTGGAGCTCTCCGCGGAGGAGATCGAGCGGCTGGAGGAGCCGTACATCCCCCATCAAGTTGTCGGTTTCGTGTAAAAGGGCTATCGCGACGCCGGGACGGCCCTGCGGCTGTTTAGGCTGAGGGCCGGTTCCTATGGCCAAGCACTTCAGTCACCGGCGCAGTTACATCCCCATCGCCGCGGGGGGGATGGGTGTCGCCGTGCTGGCCGCCGGCGGGGTGGTGATCGCCTTGCACGCCCAGCCCTCGGCTGCCGACAATCGGCCCGGCCACGGCGCCGGCCCGGCCAGCACGACCACCACGGTCGCCCCGAAGCCGGCGCTCCAGATCAGCGCCACCACGCCGGCCTCCGGCGCCAAGGGCGTGGACGGCAGCGCGGCGCTGGTCATCACCACCAGCGCCCCGGTGGACACCGCGGCCGGCCTGCCGACCATCTCCCCGTCGATCGACGGCACCTGGACCGCCTCGGGGGACCGGCTGCAGTTCGCCCCGAACGGGGCCTTCGCCCCCTCCACCACCTACACGGTGACGGTACCGGCATCGCTGCGATCGGCCGCCACCTCCCCCCTCGGGGCCACCCGCACCTGGAGCTTCACCACCGGAGTGGGCTCGGTCCTGCGCCTGCAGCAGCTGCTGGCCCTGCTGGGCTACCTGCCGCTCAGCTGGACCCCCACCCCCGGCCAGGTGCCGACCGCCCCGGGCGGTGGCCCGGCCACCCCGGCCGAGGAGATCTTCCACCCGCCCGCCGGGCAGTTCACCTGGACCTGGGCATCGCCGCCGCCCACCCTGGCCGCCACCTGGGTGCCGGGCCAGTACACGGTGATGACCCAGGGGGCGGTGATGGCCTTCGAGGCGGACCACGGCCTCACCACCGACGGCATAGCCGGGGCCAAGGTGTGGTCGGCGCTGGTGGCGGCCACCACCAGCGCGTCACCGCCGGTCAACCAGCACGGCTACAGCTACGCCCTGGCCCAGAAGACCACCCCGGAGACCCTCACCGTCTGGCACAACGGGACGGTCGTCTCGACGAGCGGCACCAACACCGGGATCCCCCAGTCGCCGACCCAGGACGGCACCTACCCGGTGTACGAGCGGCTGGCCACCCAGACCATGCGCGGCACCAACCCCGACGGCAGCAAGTACGCCGACCCGGTGGCCTGGGTGGCGTACTTCCACGGCGGTGACGCCATCCACTACATCGCCCGCAGCTACTACGGGTCGCCCCAGAGCCTGGGCTGCCTGGAGGTCTCCTACGCGGTGGGCAAGCTGGTGTGGCCGTACATGACCCTCGGGTCGCTCGTGACCGTCACCGGCTGAGCCGGGCCGGACCGCTCTAGGAGCAGTTGAGCGCCGACGGCTCCGGCCGGGCGTCGGAAGTGCTCTGCTCGACGCGCGCCGTCTGAGCGGCCTGGGCGGCCTGCACCAGCGGGGAGCGGTCCAGCACCGCCACCCCCGAGCCGATGCACGCCAGGCCCACGGCGAACGCCACCATGGCGGCCGGACCCAGGTGGCCGAGGCCCTCACCGAAGGCGGCGATGGCTATGACCGACCCGGCCAGCGGCTCGCCTATGTCGAGGAGGGGCAGCGACACGGCCAAAGGGCCGGCCCGGTAGGTGTTCTGGGCCAGCGACATGCCCACCATGCCGATGGCCGCCAGGGCCCACGGCTGCCAGGTTCCCAGAGCTCCCAGGCCCCGGGTGGCGAACTGGTGGGTGGTGGCCTTGGTGACCACCGACAGCAGCCCGAAGGTCACCCCCGCGGCGGCGGCCAGGGCGCTGGTCCGGGCCACCCCGGTGGCCCGGCCGGTGAGCCCCACCAGGCCGGCCACGGCCAGGCCCACCGCCCCGAACAGCACCAGCCACACCACCGGTCCGGCGGCGATGAGGGTGTCCGCCGGGTGGATGGTCGTGACCACGGTGGCCAGCCCGGCCGTCACCAGCACGATCCCCGACCACTCCCGGGCGCCGAGCCGCTTCCCGGCCAGGAAGGCGGCCAGGGGGAGGGCGAAGGGGAGCTCGGCCACGATCAGCGGTTGCACCAGCACCACGGGGGCCACTGACAGGGCGGTGGCCTCCAGGCCGAAGCCGATGATCGACGCGGCCAGCCCGGCCAGCCACAGGGGGTCCCGGGCCGCCCGCACGACCAGACCGGGATCGACCTGGGAGCCGCCGACGGTCCGCCGCCCGGCCGGCTGGCGCCGCACCGCGTCCATCTGGGTCACGTTGGACACGGCGAAGGCCGCCGCCGCGCCCAGGGCCAGGGTCACCGCCATCGCGGTGTGCGGCCCCGTCACGATCCGACCACGCCTTCCATCACCGTAAAAAGTATCCCCGAAGCCGGCGGTTGCGGGAGAAACTATCCGCGGCCCGGGCGCGGAGCGACCCGGGAGTGACCTCCCGGGTCGCACCGTCTGGGGCTTTCGCCCGGCGGTCAGGCGGCGCTGGCCGCTGTGGTGGGAGCTGCGACGTGCTTGCCCAGCACCTCCTCCTCGGGGCTGACCTGGCGCAGGTGCAGGAATCCGAGGACCGACAGGATCAGCATGAGGCCGGCGCCGATGAAGCTGGCGATGGCGGCGATGAGGGCGATCTGGCCCATCTCCCAGAAGGCGTAGGCCTCGAGGAGCAGGCCGCGTAGCGTGGTGCCCTGGAAGACGGTGGTCTCGAGGGACTGGAGCTGGGTGGCCTGGGCGCTGCCTTTGGGGGCGGCCATGGCGGCTGAGCTGACCTTGGAGTAGACGCCGTTGTAGGGCATCTCTGAGAGGTGGACGGCGATGAAGTGGTCGGCGTAGGCCTTGGCGGCCGGTCCGGAGAGGATCTGCTGGCCGGCGTACTGGTCGAGGTAGGGGCCGATCTTGGGGCTGGCCAGGGCCGAGCTGCCGGCCTTGGGTACGAAGATCTGCTGTTCGGCCAGCTGGGTGCGGACGTTGTTGTTGGCGAAGTTGTGACCCCACATCAATAGGACCCCCGCCACGATCAACACGATGGTGACGACCACGCCGCCGGCTGTGAGGATGGTATCGAAGGTCTTACGACGCATGATGTGGGCTCCTTTGGGGCACGGCCCCGGCTCCCTGCCGGGCCGCTTCCGCTCTTCCTCTTACAGGTCCAATCCTCGGGCCCGGCGCTGCTCGTGCGTCAGGGCACAAAGGCACTGATGGGGCGGGACCAAGGTCCCCATTGCGCCGCCGGGTACCTTCGGCGCCGGTGACCCCGCCGCCCGCCCCCTTCGTGGACCATCACGTCCACTTCCTCGCCACCGCCGCGGCCCGGCTGTCGCTCGATGTCTCGGCGGTGCGGTCGCTGCCCGAGCTGGCCGCTGCGCTGGCCCGCGGCGCCCCGGCCCCCGGGACCGGTTGGATACGGGCCTGGGGCTACGACGAGGCTTTCCTGCGGGAGGGTCGCCATCCCACGACGGCCGACCTGGACCGGGCCCGCCCGGAGGTCCCGGTGGTCCTGCACCACCGCACCGGTCATGCCGCGGTGCTCAACAGCCGGGCCCTGCGCGAGATAGGCCAACCGGACCCCGGTCCGGCCGGGGGGTTGCTGGTGGACCGCCACGACCTGCTCGCCGCCGTGCCCCGCCTCGACCCGGCCGCCCTGCGGGCGGCGGCCCGGCAGGTGAGCGCGGACTGGGCCGGGCGGGGCATCGGGGCGTTCGTGGACGCCACTGCGACCAACGGCGCGGAGCAGATCGAGCTGCTGGCCTCCTGGCGCCGGGCCGGGGTGATCGAACAGGAGGTCACGGCCATGGTCTCCCCGGACCACCTGGCCGCGGTCCCGGCCTACGGCTCGGGCGTCGGCCCGGTGAGGATAGGCCCGGCCAAGATCATGCCCGGCCCGGGCCTGGACCGGGTGGTGGCCGCGGCCCACGCCGGCGGCTTCCCGGTGGCCGTCCACGTCACCGACATCGACGTGCTGGAGTCGACCCTCGACGCCCTGGAGGCGTCCCCGCCGCCACCGGGGACGAGGGACCGCATCGAGCACAACTCCCTGAGCCTGCCCGAGCAGGTGAGCCGCATCGCCGGGGTCGGGGCAGTGGTGGTGGTGAACCCGTCGTTCCTCATCCACCGCCGACCCCGCTACGAGCGGGAGGTGCCGGCGGTGGAGCGGGCCTGGCTGGTGCGGGTCGGGTCCCTGATCGGCGCCGGGATCGACGTCAGGGCCGGGTCGGACTCGCCGGTCGTCCCGGCCGACCCCTCAGAGATGGTGGCAGCCGCCATGGCACATCCTTTCTCCCCCGGGGAGAGCGTCGACCGGGAGACGGCCCTGGCGCTGCTACGGCCGTGACGCCGGCCAGGCCCAGCCTGCGACCTCGGGATGGTCTTCACCGTGCACCCGGGTCCACTCCCGGGCCCGCAGGCGGGCGTCGGCCATGTCCTGGCGGACCCCGGCGGCCCGGGGAGACAGTCCCGGCACCCGGTCGATCACGTCCATCACCAGGTGGTAGCGGTCCAGGTCGTTGAGCATCACCATGTCGAAGGGGGTGGTGGTCGTCCCGTTCTCCTTGTAGCCGCGCACGTGGATGTTGTGGTGGTTCGTGCGCCTGTAGGTGAGGCGGTGCACCAGCCAGGGATAGCCGTGGAAGGCGAAGATCACCGGGCGGTCGGCGGTGAATAGGGCGTCGAACTCCGGGTCGCTCAGGCCGTGCGGGTGCTCAGAGTCCGGCAGGAGGCGCATCAGGTCCACCACGTTGACGAAGCGGACCCGTAGTTGCGGCAGGTGGCGGCGGATCAGGTCGGCCGCGGCCAGGGCCTCCAGGGTGGGGACCTCCCCGGCGCAGGCCAGCACCACGTCGGGGATCTGCCCCGGCTCCTCCGTTCCGGCCCACTCCCACACCCCGATGCCCCGGGCGCAGTGGGCCACCGCGTCGTCCATCCCGAGATAGTCGAGGGCGGGCTGCTTGCCGGCCACGATCACGTTGACGTACTGGCGGCTGCGCAGGCAGTGGTCCGCGGTGGACAGCAGGCAGTTGGCGTCCGGCGGCAGGTAGACCCGTACCACCGACGGCTTCTTGTTCATCACGACGTCCAGGAAGCCGGGGTCCTGGTGGGTGGCCCCGTTGTGGTCCTGGCGCCAGACGTGGGAGGTGAGCAGGTAGTTGAGCGACGCCACCGGCCGGCGCCACGGGATGGTGGAGGCGGCCTCGAGCCACTTGGCGTGCTGGTTGAACATGGCGTCGACGATGTGGATGAACGCCTCGTAGCAGGTGAACAGCCCGTGCCGGCCGCTGAGCAGGTAGCCCTCCAGCAGGCCCTGGCACAGGTGCTCGGACAGCACCTCGACCACCCGGCCGTCGCGCACCAGGTGCACATCGCCGTCGCGTCGCTCGGCCATCCACTCCCGCCCGGTCACCTCGAACACGTCGCTCAGCCTGTTGGAGGCCACCTCGTCGGGGCCGAACAGCAGGAAGTTCTGCGGGTTGGCGGCGATGACATCGCGCAGCCAGCCGCCCAGCACCCGGGTGGCCTCGTGGCTGGCGGCCCCGGGCCGGGGCACGGCCACGGCATGGCGGCGGAAGTCCGGCAGCTCCAGGTCCACCATCAGCCGGCCCCCGTTGGATACCGGGTTGGCACTCATCCGCCGGTCCCCGGTGGGCGCGAAGGCCAGGAGCTGCTCCACCGGCGCCCCCTCCCGGTCGAACAGCTCATCGGGCCGGTAGGACCTCATCCACGCCTCCAGGGCGGCCCGGTGGCTGTCGTCGGTGCGGGCGGCGGGGATGGGCACCTGGTGGGCCCGGAAGGTGCCCTCCACCGGCTCGCCGTCCACGGTGGGCGGGCCGGTCCATCCCTTGGGGGAGCGCAGCACGATCATGGGCCACCGGGGCATGGCCGCCTCCGGGGAGGCCCCCGCCTTGATGGCCTCGACGGCGTCGAGGCAGCGGTCCATGGCGGCGGCCATGGCCTGGTGGGCCTCGGCCGGGTTGGTGGAGGTGGTGACCGCCACGGTGACCGGGTCGTAGCCGTAGCCGCGCAGCAGGGCGTCGAGGTCGGCCTCGGGTATGCGGGCCAGCACCGTCGGGTTGGCGATCTTGTACCCGTTCAGGTGCAGGATCGGTATCACCGCCCCGTCCCGGGCCGGATTGACGAACTTGTTGACGTGCCAACTGGCGGCCAGCGGGCCGGTCTCGGCCTCCCCGTCGCCGACCACGCAGAACACCGTCAGCCGGGGGTGGTCGAGCGCCGCGCCGAACGCGTGCAACAGGGAGTAGCCCAGTTCGCCGCCCTCGTGGAACGATCCCGGGGTGTTGGGGGCGACATGGGACGGCACCCCGCCGGGGAAGGAGAACTGCCGGAACAGCCGGCCCATGCCCTGGCCGTCCCGGCGGATCGACGGGTAGACCTCGCTGTAGGTGCCCTCCAGCCAGGCGCACGCGTTGGGTCCGGGGCCGCCGTGGCCCGGGCCCATCACGTACACCGCGTCGAGGTCCCGCTCCACGATGCAGCGGTTGGCGTGGGCGTACACGAGGTTGAGCCCGGGGGTGGTCCCCCAGTGGCCGAGCAGCCGGGGCTTGACGTCCTCGGCCCGCAGCGGCCGCTCCAGGAGGGGGTTGTCCATCAGGTAGATCTGGCCCACCGACAGGTAGTTGGCCGCCCGCCACCAGGCGTCGAGCCGCTCGAGGGTGGGCCGGTCCAGCGGCCCGGCGGCGTCGCTCAGCCGGTATCCGGCCGGAGCGACGGTCGGGCCGGTGGCGGTGGACTCCTCGTCGGCGGAGGTGTCGCCCCCCATGGACGCAGCAGCGGTGGTTCGGGTGCTCACGGAAAAGCTCCTTCCCTGGCCTGTCGCCGACCCACCCTAGGCTCGTCGCCGGCCCGCTCCGTCCCGCGGGGGAAAAGGGGGCCGGCGCCCCGGCCGGGCGGCTAAGAAGGGGGCCGTGAGGGTGCTGGTGGTCAACGCCGGGTCGACCAGCCTGAAGTTGAGGGTGGTCGAACCCGACGACGCGGTCTCCGCGGCGGAGACCCTGCGCCCCGCCGACCAGGAGGGGCTGGACCGCTTCGTCCGGCGGGTCGGCCCGCTCGACGTCGTGGGCCACCGGGTGGTCCACGGCGGTGACCGCTTCACCTCCCCGGTGGTGGTCGACCGGCAGGTCCGCCACTCCCTGGAGGGGCTCAACGACCTGGCTCCCCTGCACAACCCCCCGGCCCTGGAGGCCATCGACGACCTGCTCTCCCGCCTGCCCGGGACCCCGATGGTGGCCTGCTTCGACACCGCCTTCCACGCCTCCCTGCCCGAGGAGGCCCGCCGCTACGCCCTGCCGGCGGCGTGGGTGCAGCGGTGGGGGATACGCCGGTTCGGGTTCCACGGGCTCAGCTGCGAGTGGGCCCTGGCCCGCAGCGCGGCCATGCTGGGTGCCGCCCCCCGGGACCTGAGGCTGGCCGTGTGCCACCTGGGGGGAGGGGCGTCGGTGACCGCGGTGGCCGGCGGATCGTCGGTGGACACGACCATGGGCTTCACCCCCACCGAGGGGCTGGTGATGGCCACCCGATCCGGCGACGTCGACCCCGGGGCGGTGGCCTGGCTGGCCGGCCGGGGCCTGGGCGGGGCCGAGCTGAGCTCCGCCCTGGAGCACGACAGCGGCCTGCTGGCCCTGTCGGGAGGCGCGACCGGTGACATGCGCGAGCTGCTGGAGCGGCGCCGGGCCGGCGACGGGGCCGCCGCCGGCGCGGTGGCGGTTTTCGTGCACCGGCTGGCGGCCAAGATCGCCTCCATGGCGGCCGCCGCCGGGGGCCTCGACGCGGTGGTGTTCACCGGCGGGATCGGTGAGCACTCGCCGGAGGTGCGGGCCGAGACGGCCGGGCGGCTGGCCTGGATGGGGGTGGCGGTGGACCCCCGGGCCAACCGGGCGGTCGGCGACGACGACGCCGACCTCACCGCGGCGGGGGTCGCGGTGAGGTCGCTGGTCGTGCACGCCCGGGAGGAGCTGGTGGTGGCCCGGTCCTGCCGGGGCCTGCTGGCCTAGGGCCGCACCATCCGGCGGGCGGCCACCCCGGCCGCCACCGCCGCGGCTCCCAGGCCGGCCAGGGGGCCGGCCGTTCGCACCAGGCGCTCGGCCCCGCCGGGGCGGGGCCGGCGGTCGCCCAGGGCCTGCTCGACCGGGCCGGTCCCGGCGGGGCGGACGCCGCCGCGGGCCAGGGCCATCACCTCGGCCAGGTGCAGAGCCCTGCGGCCGGTGCCGGCCTCGGCGATCTGGGTCTTGCAGGAGAAGCCGTCGGCCACCACCACCGTCGACGCCGGGGCCTGGCGGACCGCCGGCAGCACCGCCTGCTCGCCGCATTCCATGGAGAGGTCGTACTTGCCCTTCTCGAAGCCCCAGGACCCGGCCAGGCCGCAGCAGCCGCCGCTGACGGGGTCCACCTCGGCCCCCATGCGCTCGAGGACCTTCTGCTCGGGGGTCACCGCACCGGTGGCCCGGCCGTGGCAGTGGCCCCAGAGGATGGCCTGCCCCTCGAGCCTCGGCACCTCCACGTCGTACTTCTCGAAGAACTCCCCGAAGTGCAGGGCCAGCCGCTCGAGCCGCTCGGCGTCGTCGTCGTGGGGCAGCATCTTGGTCAGCTCGTCCTTGAAGACGGCCAGGCAGCTCGGCTCCATTCCCACCACGGGGGTCCCGGCCCGGATGTGGGGGCGCAGGACGTCGAGCACGTGGCGCAGGTACGACTCCGCGGTGTCGAGGAAGCCGTAGTCGTAGAGCGGCCGCCCGCAGCAGATGTGGCCCTCGGGCATGATCACCTGCCACCCGGCCGCTTCGATGGCCTCCACGCAGGCCACCCCCACGTCGGTGTGCATCCGGTTGTTGAACGTGTCGGGGAACAGCACCACCGGCCGGCCCCCGGGGTTGGAGGTGCCGCCCCGGCGGCGGAACCAGTCCTGGAGGGTCATCGGGGCGAACTCGGGGACCTCACGGCGCTGGTCCACGCCGGCCGCGAAGCGGGCCACGCTGCGCAGCCCGGGCGTCCGGGTGGCCAGGTTCACCAGCTCCGGGACCTTCGACGCCAGCCGACCGGCCTGGTCGATGAAGCCCATGGCGTAGGCGTAGCGGGGCCGCGTCCGGCCCGGCGACTTGAAGTGGTGGTAGAGGAACTCGGCCTTGTAGGTGGGGATGTCCACGCTGACCGGGCAGTCGTTGGTGCAGCCCTTGCAGGCCAGGCACAGGTCCAGGGCGTCGTAGACCTCCTTCGACTTCCAGCCGTCGGTGATCACCTCGCCCCGGAGCATCTCGAACAGGAGCCGGGCCCGGCCCCGGGTGCTGTGCTTCTCCTCCCGGGTGG